>JAZBOW010000001.1:0-2490 GCA_036351335.1 Bacteroidales bacterium
CTGTTATTTGAAAAAGCTGCTTGACAGGTATGATGGCAATACTCCCCTTGCGCTTGCAGCCTATAATTGGGGAATGGGTAATGTTGAAAGGCACCCCGAAGAATTACCACAAGAAACCCAAACCTATATCGCTCGTGTCAATGATTTTTTACATAAAAAGATATCGTAATGCGCTTTAAAGAAAGGAAGCTTTGTCAAGCAGTTGACAATCTGGCTTGTAACATCTCAATTTATTTTGCCCTGAAAAACCTGGTCCTTTGGGCCAGGTCAGAGTTCTATGGCTCTGCCTGAAGAATTGCTGCAAGAGTTTGAAGTGAACTAAAGTTTGAAGTGAGCTAAAGTTAAGGAATTCTGTCAATTATATAAAATCAGCGGAGCGAAGCGACACCATAACTTTATACAAGGCACTTTAGATCACTGTTATGAAACGGGCTTTGTCAAGCACTAAAAATTATAAAATTGGCCTATCCGAATTGTTTTAACCCAATCCTTTGATTTTTCGTATGCAGCTAGCCTGGAAATATCCTGTGCGAGAATGGGCCCCCAGACTGCTCGTCGGAGCACAGGATATTTCCAGGCGGGTTTTAACTACATACATTGCTTTACTTAATAATAATTCGGATAGTTCCTTATTTTAACCTGGTTTTAAATGATATTTGTTCATACTGTCTTTTTTTAACTAAAGGAGGTTTTGGGGCTGCTTCGACGATGAATCAAACTGTTATTCGTGGGTTGGTTACCATCATTATATATCATCCGTCCGGAGTTCTCTCAATCTTTAAACGTGAGTAAAGTAAATACTTTTCAACAAAGTGAACTCGAGTTTCTCCTTACGTGCCCCAAACCTCCTGTAGTTTTTATTTTTGACAACCGGTTATTATATTTTTTAATATCCCATCCGCTTACGGTGGGCAGCTTCATTTTTTTTGTTCTTTGAAAATTATATTGTCGCTGGTTCTGGTTGCATCATGGCCCAGATAAATCCTACAAACTCTCTGGCTATGGCTGTCTTCGCTTTATTACTGTTTTTGCCTTTCATGACAAGAGACCAATAACGCTTATGTAGACGTTTCATACATTTTATGGCTATATTGGCACTCTGTGCATCTACATTTTTCAAATCCCTTTTCATTGTTGCACTAATGATTGGCCTTTTTATATAATGAATCACGGACTCAACAAGCTGAGTACGGCATCTGCTATTACCTGCTTTTGTTATAGTACCCCATTTTTGTTTATCATCTGATGTATCTTCTGATGGTATTAGACCAAGATATGCCATTAATGCTCTGGGATTTTGAAACCGCCTAAAATCAGTAATTTCTGCAATTAGCAACATAGCAGTTAACGTGCTAATCCCTCTGAATGCTTTAAGTTTTTTTACACTGGGTGCATATATTTTTGAATTAGCGATATCTTCAATTTTTTGGTCAAGATACTGAATGCGGGACGAAAGATATTCAAGTAAACCAAAATATTCCTCAAGAACCAGCTGAGAATATTCATCCTGCAATTCTATTTTCTTTAACCATATACGGTGCTGAATGGTCCATTTACTTTTTCCCCAGTGGAGCCCCTGAGCTAATAGCAGGGAATTTATTTGCTGTTTTACACTTTTTTCATTTTTCTTCATAGCGATACGGCAACGAATGAAACTACGTACAGATTCTTCCTGTTCGGTAGGTGGATGAACTATGGTTAACATACCGTGCGCATAATTCTGTACTAATGTTCGAGCGTCTCTGAAATCATTCTTACGTCTGTCGCCGGGCTTTTTAGGAATTAGCGATGGAGCTATGACATCACAATGGTAGCCCCAGGATTGCATTTTTCTCTGAAAGGAATAACCATTGCATGATGCTTCATAGCAGGTTCTAATGTCATATGTGTCAGACAGTTTTTTCATATATTTTTTAATGTTCTTATCGATATTTGTAAAACGCATGGTGTCAAATAATTCTTTTTCACCTTCAATCAAAACTGCACAGGTAAGAGTTTTTAAATGGTAATCAATGCCAACATATGCTATTTTCTTCATGGGCTGAACCTCCTTTTTTATGTTGATTTTTTGTTGATGTGCTCTATAGCACATCGGAGGTCAGCCCGTTTCATATTATCTTAAAAGGCTCTTTGTTCCCAGCAAGACGCTGAATCTTTCGGACCGCATATGATGGTCAAGTTGTGGGCGGGTTTCCCATTCCGAAATCAGGTTGAAAACATTCTTGTCTTCGATATCACTTATTATTTTATATTTACGTTTCTTTCAATCGGGGTCCATTATATGCCATGTTGTTTACCCTGCGGGAAGGCCGAAGGACTCCAAATCCAGCGTTGCCAAAGGTTTGCAGTAGGTTTATTGAGGTTTCACCCTCGGTGCCTTGGCTCTGAAGCCCTCCGACTTTTGCAACGTCAGGGTAAAGCGTCAAGATGTGAGAAACAAAACCTACCGTCGTCTTCTCCAATAGTAACCGCCTCCCCCGCCGAACACTA
>JAZBOW010000002.1:0-2588 GCA_036351335.1 Bacteroidales bacterium
AAACTATAATGAATCACAGAAAAGGATCCATATTTTTAAAGCGGTGCTTGAAAATCCCAAGATTGAAAAGGTGGGGCAGAACCTGAAATTTGATATGGCCATATTGAAATGGTACGACATCCATGTGCAGGGCCCTATTTTCGATACCATGATCGCCCATTACCTCCTGCATCCTGACATGCGCCACAATATGGATTACCTGGCGGAAACCTACCTGAATTACAAGCCGGTACCTATCGAAAACCTGATCGGCAAAAAAGGTAAAAAACAGTTGAGCATGCGCGATGTCGACATCCAACTGATCAAGGAATATGCTGCCGAAGATGCTGACATTACCTTGCAACTTAAAGATATTTTTAGTCCGCAGCTAAAAAGCACAGAAACGCTCGACTTATTCGAGAAGATTGAAATGCCCCTGGTTCCAGTATTGGCATCCATGGAGGCAGAAGGGGTAAAATTGGACATTAAAGCATTGAATAATTATAGTGCCGAACTGGAAGCCTATATCGTTGATATTGAAAAAACGATTTTTGAATTAGCCGGAACGGAATTCAACATTGCTTCTCCCAAGCAAATGGGCGAAATCCTCTTCGATAAACTAAAAATTGATGACAAGCCCAAAAAGACCAAAACGGGTCAATACTCAACAGGAGAAGACATTTTATTGCGCTTGTCCAATAAACATCCGATTATCGATCAAATACTGGAATACCGCTCGCTGACCAAACTGAAGTCGACCTATGTTGATGCACTCCCCTTACTGATCAACCCGAGAGACCAGCGCATTCATACCTCATACAACCAGGCGGTGGCTGCCACCGGCAGACTGAGTTCCAATAATCCGAACCTGCAGAATATTCCTATCCGAACAAAAAAAGGCCGTGAGATCAGGAAGGCTTTCATTCCCAGGAATGATGATTATGTGCTGCTGGCAGCCGATTATTCGCAGGTGGAATTGCGGATCATTGCCCATTTGAGTGGCGACAAAAATATGATCGAGGCCTTTAATCAGGACCAGGATATTCACACGGCTACGGCTGCAAGGGTATATGGTGTCGACATTGAAGAGGTGAGCAAAGACATGCGGCGAAATGCCAAAATGGTGAATTTTGGCCTGATCTATGGGATTTCTGCATTCGGCCTTTCGCAACGGCTCGATATCCCGAGAAAAGAAGCAGCGGAGATCATCGAAAATTATTTTAATGAATACACAGGCATTAAAAAATATATGGATGATCAGATACATTATGCCCGTGAAAAAGGATACGTCGGGACCATCATGGGAAGGCGGCGCTACCTGAACGACATCAATTCGGGCAATGCAACGGTGCGTGGTTTTGCCGAACGAAATGCCATCAATGCGCCCATCCAGGGTTCGTCGGCAGATATGATTAAAATTGCTATGATCCGTATTTTTGAAGAATTCAATAAATTGAACCTGAAATCTAAAATGATTTTGCAGGTGCATGATGAATTGGTATTTGATACACATAAAGATGAGATTGAAAATGTGCAGGAGATCGTTAGAGAACATATGAAAAATGCCATCAAACTTCGTGTTCCGGTCGTTGTTGACATGAATACAGGCAACAATTGGCTTGAGGCACATTAAGAAATTTATATGAATAAAGAAAAAACCATCCTTGTTTTAGATGCCGGAGGCACCAACCTGGTTTTTAAAGCCGTTGTTGCTGGAGCGATCCAGTCCCAGACCATTACACTGCCCGCGCAATCAAGGAACCTGGATGAGTTGTTACGGAAAATAATTAGCGGCTTTAAAAAAATAAACGAAGCCACGTTTAATCAGGCAGCGGCCATCAGTTTTTGCTTTCCCGGCCCGGCTGATTATGAACAGGGTATCATCGGCGACCTGGAAAATTTACCGCTTTTCCGGGGCGGTGTGGCTTTAAAGCATATGCTCGAAAACGAATTTAAGATTCCCGTTTTCATTAATAACGACGGCGATCTATTCACGCTCGGTGAAGCTATTGGCGGACTGCTTCCGGAAGTCAATAAAAAGCTGTCGGAAGCAGGGATTCAAAAACAATACAGCAACCTGCTGGGTGTAACGCTGGGAACCGGTTTTGGCGGGGGCATTGTCAGTAATGGTAAGCTATTTACAGGCGACAATTCAGCAGGAGCTGAAATCAACCGGATGGTGCATCCGTTCGACTGGCATACAAGTATTGAAGAGGCATTGACGATCAGGGGCATTAAAAAAATGTTTGCCGAAGAAGCGGTTATTCCCATAGAAGAAAGTCCTGAGCCTTCTGATATTTTTAATATCGGAATGGGGGCAAAACATGGCAACAAGCAGGCTGCCATTACCGCATGGGAAAAATTCGGTCTGGTGCTGGCAGATGCCATTGCCAATGCCAATACATTAATTGATGGTATTACAGTAATTGGCGGTGGACTTTCTGGTGCTTACCCCCTGTTCCTGCCTAAAACCATTGAAATGCTGAACCGGAAATTTATCCGTGCTGATGGGGGAAAGTTTCCCCGAATGGAAGTTTCTGCATACAGTCTTGAAGATGAAAAAGAGGTGCAACGTTTTCTGTATTTCGATCAGAAAATGATCACCATTC
>JAZBOW010000003.1:0-12997 GCA_036351335.1 Bacteroidales bacterium
AATGAGTGATGAGGAGATCAAGGAAGTGGAAGATATTGTGAACAGCAGAATCCGGGAAAATATACAGCGCGATATAAAAAATGATGTTGCACTCGATGAAGCCATTGAAATGGGTGCGATGGCATTATTTGGTGAGAAATACGGCGAAAAAGTGCGGGTCATCTCTTTCGATCCCCAATATTCCGTTGAACTATGTGGTGGCACCCATGTGAAAGCTACCGGGCAAATCGGCCTGTTCAAAATTGTTTCGGAAAGTGCGATAGCTGCGGGAGTTAGAAGGATTGAAGCAGTTACAGGTCAAAAAGCAGAAGCTTATATCGACGAGCAGCTACATATCCTGAAAGAAATCAAGGAGATGTTCAAAAACCAACCCAATCCTTTGAATGCCGTTAAAAATATGGTGGAACAAAGCAACCAACAGCAAAAAGAGTTGGAACGCCTTCAAAAACACATGGCAGAAAAAGCTTCCGAAGATCTCTTTCATAATGCTGAAGTGATTTCAAACATCCATTTTATAGCTGCCGAAGTGGATATGGATGTCAACCAGGCCAAAAGCCTGGCGCATAAACTCCGTGCGATGGACAGCCGTGTTTGTATTGTGTTGGCAACACAACAGGATGGAAAAGTGAACCTGGTGGTATCTTTTTCTGACGATTTGGTAAGCGAAGGCTTTCATGCAGGCAATGCCATCCGTGAAATTGCCAAAGAGATACAGGGCGGCGGCGGCGGACAACCGCATTTGGCCACTGCCGGTGGTAAAGATGCCGGTGGCATAAAAGCAGCATTTGAAAAAGCTAAAGCGTTACTTGTATAAAATGTATTGAAGGGCACACGCAGATGCTTGCGCCAATTAGTGGGAACTAAAACAGACATGTTAAATTTATATAAATATATATATTATAGGTTATATTCATGGAATTTGAGAGCTTGGGGTAAAAATGATGTCCCACATTGGAACGCATTATTTGGTGTATCGTTTATGATGTCTTTAAATCTGGGTATTATTGCTGGTGTTATTGATATAATTGGATTACCAATTTTCAAAGAGAAAACACCAATTATTGAAATACTTATTTTTAGTTTTACTGTTTTAGTATTAAATTACTTCTGGTTAGTTTATAAAAATAGATATAAAAAGATTTATAGAAAATTTAAAAATGAAAGTAAAAACCAGCGATTTCGAAACACTATTTTGTTATGGTTATACGTAGTTATGTCCTTTGTAATAGTTAGTTTTATAGCAATTATTTCTGGTAATATAAATGGATTAAATTAGAATTAACTCCCCTTCTAAATGTAGTTTGTAACTACATTTTAGTATCTAAGAATTTGTAAGCCTGGTATTATTATTCTAATTGTAAATAAAAATCAGCTTATTTGTATTTCCTAAAAAAAAGCACGAATCGCAACGCGCCTTTGGCATAATTCAGAATCGCCACAGATAGGTTAGTCAAGCATTCAACTATTTTACAACCGCGATCTTACGAGTCAGGCGTTCATCGGATGTCTGCATGATCATATGGTAATAGCCATTCTCTAAATAAATATCAGGTTGGATCTGATGCGTACCTTTTGCCAAATCTCCCTTGTAAACATCTGCCACTTTTCTACCCAGTTGGTCAATGATAACAATCGATACATCTGAATTTTCAGAAAGATTTATATCGATCGTCGTTTGAGACCTAAAAGGATTGGGATAGTTCGTAATGGTATTATTCGTGGTAGCTGCCAATTCCTCTGTTCCGGTAATATTCGCCATAGCAAGAGATGCAACAGAACCTATTGCCAACTTTGCCGATTTATGAAAATAGGAAATATTAAAATGGCTGATCCGGTCGGCGGTGGTATGGTAATAGGGGTTAAAATCATTTGAATAATAGCCTTCAATTAAAAGGATAGCCGAATAGTTGTGGTTCCAGAAAGGTGAGTGGTCGCTTGCTGTTGTGCCCGGATTTTTGATTGATGGGGTCAGCCCAACAGCATAGGTTTCATTGATATTTTGCATGAAATTAGCCAGGGAAACAGACTGGTTGACGGGTTTCGTATGAATTTCAATCAGGCCGTCGTTATTGCCATCCCAGCCTATCATGTCAATATTGATCACCGCATCTATATTGATACCGAAATTGTCAGCGTAGTTGGCATAATAACTGCTTCCGAATAAACCTATTTCTTCTTCATCCCAAAAAGCGAAAATTACGGAGTAGGGAAAACTTTCCTCCGATAATAAACGCGCTGCTTCGAGCACGGTAGCGCAACCGCTTGCATTGTCATCGGCCGCATAATAGGTAACGGCATCGTAATGGGCGCAGATCATATAATATTGCTCGGGGTAAACGCTTCCCTGCAGGGTGCCAAACACATTGGTGGCCCCTGATGAATAATTTTGTCGTACTGGCTGCATACCATATGATTCAAGCCTTTCAGCGAGGTAATCTTCTGCCAGCGAATTTCCCCATCCGGCCACCCGGTGTTCGATTAATGTTTTTTCTCCATTGATATATACAGAATCTTCACCGGAAAGTATGCGCACATTTGAAAGCAATGAGTCGATGCTTACCTCGTTTATTAGTGTTTCAATATCAGCTTCAAATGATTGGGATTGCGTGCTTAAAATAGTTGCTAAAAAGATACCCAGGATATAAAATTTCTTCATCGTACTTATTTAAATAATATAAGGCGTGAAAGTACGACTTATTTATTTTTTAAAATGTAATGCATCTTTATTTGAATTCATTCTTAGATTTAAAAGCTAAAGCCATAATTTTTAAATTGAAACAGCAAATTCCCTCTCCAGGGATGGGACTTTCAATTCAAAATTAGACAATGGTATGAGAATTAAATACGCTTTAGCGAATCCCCCGGTAACCAGCCAATGCTGCCGTTGCGTATCCTGATCTTAATCCAGCCCTGTACTTCATCCATGATCTGCACTTTTGTGCCTTCGTGGATCACAAACAAATCGACCGCACTTTGGGTAGGGGAACTTTTAGCGGTTACGGTAGGCGTGAAAATAATGGCTTCTTTGTTTTCTTTGGTATAGTAATACTTTTGTGATGAAAGCCCGAAGGTAGCATTTGTTATCAATAAAAAGAGCACGCCCAGATAAAAGGATATTTTTTTAATACTCCTGCTTTTTGTGAGAAAAAATAAGCCAATAAAGAACAACAGTACAACCCATGAAACGATAAAAAGAATCGTCCATTCATCTTCGCCCAGCGCATTATAGAAATAATCCCACCATTTTTTATAAAACATCTCGGGCACCTTTTCAATTTTATCAACGATCATACTGTTGGCAATGCTCAGGTTGAAATTCACGTCTTCATTGTTGGGAGCCAGTTTTTTTGCTTTTTCAAAATATAAAATGGCAGAAGGCAGTCGGTTATTTTTAAAATAGGCGTTGCCCATATTATAATACAATTCATACGACTCCAGTCCCTCTTCCAATACTTTTGAATATATCTGAATGGCCGAATCATACAATCCCTGGTTATATGCCTGGTTCGCCCTGTCAATTAGCGTATCAGGAGGCGCATATGCTGCAAGCGAAACGTTACTTATCGCAATAGCAAAAAACAGGGTGATATAGGTAATTGCTTTCTTCATTATTTTAATTCCTTTTCTGCCTGCGTAATAGCATCAATTGCCTCATTGTACACATTTTCCATTTTCCCACCTGAATCGCCGGGTGCAAAACGCGCGAAATCTATATTATTAAGCGTATTTATAAAGCGGTCGATCACATCGGTATTTACACTTTTTGCTTCAAGACTTTCCCTGACTTTATTAATAGAGAGGTTTGATTTTTTAATATTGAATTTGTCAGCAATATATCCCCAAAGGGCCTGTGCAATTTCATCGTAAAAAGCTTTCTCATCATTTGCTTTCTTAAGCTTTTCAGCTTTTTTGAGTCTTTCCCGTGCAATCTTATTGGCTTTCCGGGTTTTCATTAAGCCTGTATTGTGCTTTCTTTTTTCCTGCCTTTTCCAGAGGACAATAAAAATGATAAGCAATGCTACCGGCAATCCAATGAAGATATAAAATGTAGAGGAAGCAAAAAGAAAGGTCCCTTTCTGTTTGAGATCAAATATTCCAGTTTTTATGTGGTGTATATCGCGGCCAATAAAACGAATATCTTCCTGTGCTGATGAACTGTAGGTAATTCCACCTGAGTTCTGGTCTCCCTTTTCAACACTTACCTCAAGTTCGCCCGATGAAAACGAATAATACTTTCCATCCTTCGGGTTGAAATAGCTGAATTTCACCGGATCAATTTTAAAATCACCTGGATTACGGGGAATGGCCAGATATTCGAAACTTTTACTTCCAGAAATGCCTGATAAATTTGATTGAATATTGCTTTTAACTTTCGGTTCATAAGTTTCAAAGTCGGGTGGAAACTGTATAATAGGCGCTGTCACCAATTCCACATTTCCACGCCCCGAGATCGTTACATTTAAAGTAAGCGCATCATTGGCCGTCAGATTACTTTTATCAATTTCACTTTTAAAGCTAAAATCACCCACGGCACCTTTAAAACTATCAGGTTTGCCTTGTTGTGGCAGTGGTTTCACGTTAATTTTAATAGGTTTTGAAGCCAGAGTTGTTTTTACATTTTTTACATTTCTATTAAAGAAAGGATCATTGAAAAAGCTTTCAAAAGGGTCGTTAGTTCTTTTCCTGTTGGATTGCATCCTGAGTTGGGCTGTACATTCCATTTCTACAGACTCGATTGTAAGTTCTCCTGATTTCTGCGGAAATAAAGCGTATTTGGCAATGTCGGCAACAATGTATTCTTCACCGTCAATTACTTGTGTCGATTGCTTGAACTTGCTGTTGTCTTCCATCAGGTTTTTAGACCAGAAACCGGGGTAGGATGGTGATTTTTGCATGCCCAGGTTAGTAATAGGTACCTTGGTAAATATTTTATAGCTAACTATGATTTGCTCGCCCAGGTAGGGATTTGTATTATCCATATAAGCTTTTATGTACACATCATCATCCTGCAATACCCCATTAGCTGCATCTGATTGGCTATTATTGCCAGTGTTTCCCTGCTGCGCTCCTGCAGCATTCACAACTTTTATTTTTATGGTATTGGAAGCGTATTTTTTTCCATCTACCGTAACTGTGGCATGAGAAATTGTCACATCGCCTTCCTGCGTAGCCTGTACAATGAAAGTGAAGGTGAGGGAATATGACTGGGTCATTTTTCCATTGATATATTGCACACTTGAACTTGTGGAGGTATTCGGGCCTGTTAACACTTGGAGGTTGCCAAAGTTTGGAGATGTAAAATTCCGGCCTTCAGCATTCACTTCATACACCACCTGAAAACGTTCTCCGGATTCAACCAATTGCTTGGCACTTCCGGTAAACCTTACATCTTCGTCAGCCACGAGTGCATTTGACAGCAACAAGGCGATCAATAATATGTAAAGTTTAACTGCTCTCATTTATCGGATTCGTTTAATGGCACAAATTTAAAACAATAATCACATCCTTTATATTACCAGTCAATCTCACTTTTCTTTGTTTTAGTGGCTTTTGCTTTTTGCTCCTGGAGCTCCTGCAATGTCTTTTTCTCATCATTTTTTAAAGCGTCAAGCATCCGCTGGGCATCTTCTTTGGATATTTGCTGCGGTTGCGGTTGATTTTGCTGTTGCTGCGGATCTCCTTGATCCTGTTGCTGATCTTTTTGGTCCTTCTGATCCTGCTCCTGATTTTGATCTTGCTGCTCTTTATTTTGATCCTCTTGCTGTTCCTGACTTTTTTGATCCTGATCCTGTTCTTGATCTTTATTCTCCTGGTTTTGATCCTGATTTTGCTGTTGCTGCTGTTCATTTAGCATCTGCCGGGCGTATTCCAGATTATATTTGGCATCCTGGTCATCAGGATTTACCCTCAATGCTTTCTTATAGGCTTCGATGCTTTCCTTGTATTTCTGCTGCTGCATCAGGCTGTTGCCAAGATTGTACCATGAGCCTGATTTTATTTCAGCCGTTTTTGAAATTTCTCCCAATTCTGAATAGATCTTTCCTGATTCTTCAAAATTCTCCTGGCTGTACATGGCATCACCAAGGTTGAACTTACCTTTATGATAGTCCGGTTTTTCGCTCAGTGCTTTCCGGTATTCAATTTCGGCCTCCTGGAAATTGCCGTCTTCATACAGGTTGTTTCCTTCGCGCACGAGTTTTTTCTCTGATTGTCCGAAAAGCTGCACACCGAGAAAAACCATAAGCCCAATGATATAGATGCTTTTAATTTTCATGTTTCTTTTCGGTTTTAAAAAAGTCAAACTTACCTGCCCAACTGGCTTTCTTATCGGCAATCAAGAGCTCGATAAGCAACAAAATAAGTGCTGCGGCAAGGTAATACTGAAAACGGTCTTCGTAATCGGTAAATTGTTTAGTTTCTATTTCTTTCTTCTCAATCTGGCTGATATCGTCAAATATTTTGCGTAAACCTGTGCTGGCATTATTAGCTCTAGCATAGGAGCCATTTCCAGCGGCAGCTATCTGACGAAGCATATCTTCATTTAGTTTGGTTACAATGGTTTGTCCCTGCCGATCTTTTTTAAAGCCTGTCTGGTTACCGTATTGGTTGTATAACGGAATCGGCGAACCGTCGGGTAATCCCATACCGATTGTAAACACTTTGATATCAATATCCGCCGAAGCCGTAGCAGCGCCAATCGCATCATCTTCATGATTTTCACCATCCGTAATAACAATGATGGCCTTGTTATGCTCGCCCTCTTCATCAAATGATTCGACTGCCATATTGATCGCTTCGCCTATTGCTGTTCCTTGCGACGGCACTATTTTAGTATCGACGGCAGAAAGAAATAGCCTTGCTGCAGAGTAATCTGTTGTGAGGGGCAACTGTTTATAGGCGTTTCCTGCAAATATGATGATACCGATCCTGTCGCCCTGCAACTTATCAATCAGGCTTGAAATAGCCATTTTAGACCGTTCCAATCTATTGGGTTTGATGTCTTCTGCCAGCATGGAATTGGAGACATCCAGCACCAGCATCAGGTCAATACCTTCACGTTTTACTTTTTCGAGTTTTGAGCCCACCTGCGGATTGATAATACCAATAACGAACACTATGAATGCCAGCAACACGAGTATGAATTTGATATATTGTTTGGATTTTGACTCGTTGGGCATCAAAGTATGCACAATTTGCCTGTCGCCGAAACGTTTTTTAGCCTTCCTTTTCCAGATATTGTAAAACCAAAATACCAGCATCAGTACTGCTATAAAAAGCAATAGATAGATATATTCTGTATTTTCAAACCGGATCATCTTAGCTATATATTTTTTGTTTATCGTTCATGGCTATGGCAGTTTTCTGAAATACAAATAACGCAGCAGCATTTCAATCATAAATGCGGCTATCGCGATCAATGCAAAAGGCAGAAACATCTCATGCTTTCTTTTAAACTCCTGCACATCAATTTTTGATTTTTCAAGTGAGTCAATTTCATCATAAATCTCGCGCAATTTCTCATTGTTCTCCGCCCTGAAATACCTGCCTTCTGTTTGCTGGGCTATCTGTTGCAGCAATTCTTCATCAATCTGCACTTCCATTTGCTGCATCTGGATGCCGTAAATGGTTTGAACAGGGTAGGGGGCATACCCCCTCGAACCTACACCGATTGTATACACCCTGATACCGAACATTTTCGCAATTTCCGCTGCAGAAAGCGGGTCGACAGAGCCCGAATTATTAACGCCATCAGTAAGCAAAATGATCACTTTTGAAATGGCTTCAGAATCCTGCAGGCGGCTGATGGCTGTGGCCAGTCCATCCCCAATGGCAGTGCCATCTTCAATCATACCACTTTTCACTTCTCTGAAAAGATTAGCGATCATGGCATGATCTGTTGTAAGCGGCACTTGCGTAAATGCCTCACCACTAAAAATGACAAGTCCAACTCTGTCATTCGGACGTTTGGCTATAAATTCTTTCGCCACTTCTTTTGCTGCTTCCAGCCGGTCGGGTTTAAAATCGCGGGCCAGCATACTGCCCGACACATCCAATGCCATCACGATGTCAATTCCTTCAATATGAATATTTTGGCGCGAAGAAACAGATTGCGGACGGGTGATGGCTATGATTAACAAAGCAACAGCCAGCAAACGAAGTACGAACAAAATATGAGAGAACCACACTTTAAAACTGGTTGGAACATCTTCATAAAGCTCGAGTCCGGATACACGCAGTGTGGCATTGCTTTTTGTATGCCTGAACCAATACCATACAATAAGCACCGGCAGTAACAATAGCAGCCAGAAAAACTCAGGATTCGCCCATGTATCTATCTTGAACATCATTCTGCCTCCTTCGTTTCAGTTTTAATTTCCTTTTGTTCATCAACCCGCAATACTGTCTCCTGTTTTGTTTCCTTAACAAAATCAACACAATGATTCAGACAAACGTCATTTTCTAGTGGCGTTGGTTTGGCCTTGGCAAATTTCACCAGGTCAGCCAACCTAAGGGCGGATTTTAATTTATCAGACACTTCTGTGTTGATTTGCTTCTCTTTCAGCGCTTCCAGTATTTCATCAGTAGTCATTTCAGGCGCATCCATCAAAAATCTCCCTTCTATATAATCACGGGTAATATCAGTTAACTGCGTATAGTATTCTTTCACCCTTCCTGACTGCCACACTTTTGCCAGGCGTAACTCTTCCAGCATTTGAAATGCAATGATATGTGGCGGTAATTCAGGCTTGGGTTTGGCAGTAAATAACGGCCTGTTCTTTTTTCTTTTCTGAATGAACCAAATGATCAGGAATAAAATGACAATGATGAACAATCCGAGTGCAATCCAGGGCAATGCTTCACGGAAGGTGTAAGGTTCCGAAATGGGCCCTTTTATGGCTTTAAAAACCTGGCTGGTATCCACCACCGGGGTAAATACCTGAATATAATGCTTCAGGGTATTGGATTCAAAATCGATGGTGTCATTTTCATGCCGGAATTTGAAAGTATAGGATGGAATTTCAAAATATCCTGAATCGAATGAGGTAAGTGTGAATTGCCTGTTCAGAATTAATGTATTTTCTTGATACGACGTGTCAATACCCTGATAATCTATAATTTCTATATCTGATGTAATTGTATCGAGCAATTGGGGCCAGGTGACAATAAAGCCTTCCGGTACACTAATGCCCATATTGTATTGAAATTGGTCACCAATCATGATAGAATCCTTGTCAATAGATGAAAAGGCTTCCGCATTTTGGGCATTTCCAGCTATGTTCAAAAACATAGTAAAAATGATCGCTATGTAAATTTTTCGCATCATCTTCTGGCACTTCTTTTTCTGAATAAATTCATCAGCGGACGTACATAATCCTGACCGGTATATACTTTTGCCACATCCACGCCATAGCGCGAGAAAAGCGCATCAAGCTGTTTGGTTTTATTGGCCGACCATGCCGCATATCTTCTCCGGGTACTCTTGCTGCTCGTATCAATCCACCTCATTTTACCAGTTTCCGGATCAATAGCTCTTAATAATCCCACATCCGGAATTTCCTTTTCTCGCACGTCGGTAACCCTTACGGCGATCAGATCGTGTTTGTGGTTGGCAATTTGTAGGGCTTTTTCGAATCCGGTATCCATAAAGTCAGAAATCAGAAATGCAGTTGATTTCTTTTTAATGGCATTTGTAAAAAAGCGTAAAGCCTCGGCAATATTTGTACCCGTGCTTTCTGCCTCGAAATCGATTAGTTCCCTGATAATTCTTAAAATGTGCGATGAACCTTTTTTAGGCGGTATAAACTGTTCGACTTTGTCACTAAAAAAGATAACACCCACCTTGTCGTTATTCTGAATGGCTGAAAATGACAGGACTGCTGATATTTCAGTGATCAGGTTTGATTTTAATTGCTGATGGGTGCCAAAACTGTTTGATCCTGACACATCGATCAGCAGCATCACCGTTAATTCGCGCTCCTCCTCAAAAATCTTCACATATGGATGGTTGAAACGGGCTGTCACATTCCAATCTATATTCCGGATATCATCACCATACTGGTATTCGCGCACTTCGCTGAAGGCCATTCCTCGTCCTTTGAAAGAACTGTGGTATTCTCCGGAGAATATCTGGTTCGACAAACCACGTGTCTTAATCTCTATCTTCCTGACTTTTTTGAATATTTCCTGTGCGTCCATTTTTTAAGTCTTCAGTCGGCAATCTTCAATCTGTAGTCTTTTGTTTATATAAGCATTATTGTTGAGGCGCGAATGCGTGGTGGTATTAAGGTACCTCAACGGTATTCAAAATTTCATTGATGATGTCTTCGCTGGTGACGTTTTCAGCTTCCGCTTCATAAGTCAGGCCAATCCGGTGACGCATCACATCATGGGCGACTGCCCTGATGTCTTCTGGGATCACATAACCACGTCTTTTTATAAAAGCGTATGCTTTGGCAGCAAGCGCGAGATTGATACTGGCACGTGGTGAAGCCCCATAGGAGATCATATGCTCGAACTTGTCGAGTTTAAAATCTTTTGGATACCTGGAAGCGAATACAATATCCGTAATGTAATTTTCAATCTTTTCGTCAAGATAGACTTCCCTAACAATCGAGCGAGCTTTCAAAATATCACTGGTCTTAATAACTTTGTTAGTCTTTGCAATTGCATTGGTGATATTCTGCCGCAGAATCATTTTCTCTTCTTCCTGTTTCGGATAGTTGATCACTACTTTAAGCATAAACCTGTCTACCTGTGCTTCAGGCAACGGGTAGGTACCTTCCTGTTCGATTGGGTTTTGTGTAGCCATTACTAAAAAGGGTTCTTCTAGGGGAAAAGTAGTTTCACCAATAGTTACCTGGCGCTCCTGCATGGCTTCAAGCAGCGCGCTTTGCACTTTAGCCGGCGAACGGTTGATCTCGTCGGCCAGGATAAAATTGGAAAAAATCGGACCTTTTTTGATCATAAACTCCTCTTTTTTCTGGCTGTAGATCAATGTACCCAATAAGTCAGCGGGAAGCAAGTCAGGCGTAAATTGAATACGACTGAATTTGGCATCCACCACATTGGCAAGCGAATTAATCGCCAACGTTTTTGCCAGTCCCGGCACTCCTTCGAGTAAAATATGGCCATTGGCCAATAAGCCAATCAACAGGCTTTCAGTCATGTGTTTCTGGCCGATAATCACCTTGTTCATTTCAAGGTAGATTAAATCTATGAACTGGCTTTCTCTTTCAATTTTTTCGTTCAGTTCTCTAATGTCAACTTGTAACATAATTTATGCTTTTTCTTATTGATGCGCAAAGATATTAAATACGACTTTTTTTGTCTGTTAATTTTTGTTAAAGGGGGTGAAGAAAAGGTTAATCTTTAAAGCAATAGATTTGTATTAAAAGTCGCTCCTTATTTCTCTTCCGAATGGTGTTAGCGCAATATGTGCCAGTTTAAAATGCTGCTGCGCCCATGGGATGCCAATAATAGTAATAAAAAGTAGTACCCCGAATAGCATATGGGTCAGGAATATCCAAATGCCACCAATGAAAAACCAGATCACATTCATGAAGGTTGACAGACAACCTCCTGCCATTTCAGTTCTTACAACCTTGCTACCAAACGGCCACAAGGCCAAGACACCCAATTTGATGGTTTGCAGACCGAAAGGAATGCCAATAATGGTAAGCATGAGTACGATGCTTGATACAAAATACTCAATGGCTACGGCAAAACCGCCGAATATAAGCCATATAATGTTTCCAAAGAATTTCATGGTTTGTTAGGTTTAAAAATATCCTTTAAAGCAGAAGTGATGGTTTCATATTCAAACCGGAACCCGTATTCCTGCAAACGTTTGGGCACCACTTTCACACCGTTTAGCAACAATTCATCTGCCATTTCTCCCAACATCAGTTTCAAAACAAATGCAGGGGTGTGAATTGCAGCAGGTTTTCCTAACGCTTTACCGATGGCTGCTGCCATTTGGCTGTTGGTAACAGGATGTGGCGCTGTTAAATTAAATGGTCCTTTCAATTCCTTATGGTTAATTAGGAACTTAATAGCCCTTACTTCATCTTTGATATGTATCCACGAGCTCCACTGATCTCCACTGCCTACCGGACCTCCCATGAAAAAATGATAGGGCCTGGCCATTTGGGGCAGCGCCCCTTCTTTCCCGTCTAGTACAATACCCGTACGTATATAAACAACACGGGTCAGGTTTTCCAATTCTTTTACCGTGTTCTCATTGTCGATACCCACTTTTGCTAAAAAACCGACTGTAGCAAGGGGTGATTTTTCAGTAATATTTGCATCAGGATTTTCAGCTGTTTTGCCATAAACACCCATGCCTGAACCTTGTATTAAAAAGGAGGGCTTTTTTGCAGCCAGATGAAACGCCTCGGCAATCATTTTACCAGTATGGATACGGCTGTTGTAAATCTTTTCTTTTTTTGTTTTGGTCCAACGGGAGCCGACGCCCTCGCCTGCAAGGTTCACCACCCCATCGGCTATTGAAAAGATGGCAGCAAGCGAATTGGGATCGTCATAGTTGGTTTCAACCACATCCACATGCTTGCTTTCGAGGTTTTTATATTTTTCGGGTGACCGTGTCAAAATTGCAATTTCGTAGTCTTTTTCCAGTTCATCGATAAGATGCCTGCCAATAAAACCACTACCACCCAGTATGGCTATTTTTTGCATATCATTTGTCTTTGATGTATAACAAATATTAAGGCATTTTGATCATTTTACCTGAATATTTTTTACCATCAACTGAAATGATATAATAGAAAGTCATAGCTCCCAAAATTTTATTTGGAAAGGACCAGACAACTTCATGGATTCCCTTATCAAACCGTTTGCTTGCAATATCCGCTACTTTCCTTCCGGTAAGATCAAATAGCGTGATATCGACTTGCGCTTTTTGTTCCAGTTTGAAAGAAATAACGGTATTGTCGCTGAATGGATTGGGATATACGTGATGCGAAAAATCTGCATGCGA
>JAZBOW010000004.1:0-8141 GCA_036351335.1 Bacteroidales bacterium
GATCTTCGACAGCCACAAAGTATTTTCCTTTGGATGGATCACGAAAAACGTTGAGCACTCCGGAATGAACGGTTTCTTCATTTAATTGTAAATCTTCCGTCTCCAGCGCCATCTTCATTTGGAAACCGCAAATCACTTCTGTATCTTCCTCTATTGCTAACCTAATTTGAACCATCTTTTTTAATACTTTTGCTGCTGCACAGGACAAAAATAAACATTCTGTTATTCCAATGAGCGACAGACTAACACATGAGTGTGGAATTGCATTGATCAGGTTGTTAAAACCGCTTGAATTTTATCTCGCGAAATACGGAACGTCTGTGTATGGATTGCAAAAAATGCACCTGTTATTACAAAAACAGCACAACCGCGGACAGGATGGTGCAGGTATTGCCGAAGTAAAACTTGATCTATCCCCGGGGAAAAGATATATTAACCGGGTTCGTTCAAACAAAAGCTCTCCTATCCAATCCTTATTTAATGAGGTGTATGATAATCTGCAGAAAACCACCAAAGAAAACCCGAAACGCCTTTCTGACCCTGGCTGGCTGAAAAATAATGCCGCTTTTACAGGTGAATTATTTCTGGGCCATCTTCGCTATGGTACTTTTGGCGGCCACAGCTTATCAAGCCTTCACCCTATGGTACGCGAAAACAATTGGAAAACCAGGAGCCTTGTGCTGGCCGGAAATTTCAATATGACCAATAACAGCGAGCTTTTTCAAACCCTTGTCGATATCGGGCAATACCCTATCGAAACTTCTGATACGGTTACCGTTCTTGAAAAAATAGGCCATTATCTTGATGAAGAAAATGAGCGTCTTTACCGTTCATTTAAAGAAGAAGGTTTTTCAAAAATTGAAACGACCGGAAAGATCATTCAGGAATTGGATGTGTTGAAAATTCTTGAAAAAGCGGCTAAAAGATGGGACGGCGGCTATGTGATTGGTGGTCTTTTCGGCCATGGTGATTCATTCATAATGCGCGATCCTAATGGTATCAGGCCGGCATTCTACTATATGGATGATGAAGTGATTGTGGCAGCCTCCGAGAGACCCGTCATTCAAACCGCTTTTAATGTGCCAGTAGCAGAAGTAAAAGAATTAGACCCCGGCCACGCTTTAATTATCAAAAAAGACGGGACTGTCAACCTGTCGAGATTCGCCAAAAAGCAAACTATTAAACCCTGCTCTTTCGAGCGTATTTACTTTTCCCGGGGTACAGATAAAGATATCTACCAGGAACGAAAAAAATTGGGTGCTTATTTAGCTCCTGGCATTCTCGAAGAAATTAATTATGACTTTAATAAAACCGTTTTTTCGTTTATTCCCAACACAGCATCAGTTGCTTTCCAGGGACTGCTGGATGAAATACATGATTTCAATGCCAGGCTGATACAGGAAGAAATTGTAAAGTCGAAAACAGCGATTTCAAAAGATAAACTAAAAAAATTATTTGCTTTTAAACCAAGGGTTGAAGCCATTGCCGTGAAGGATGCCAAGCTCAGAACTTTTATAACTGCTGACACACAACGAGACGACTTGGTGGCCCACGTATATGATGTAACCTATGGCATTATCAAAGAGAACGAGGATACTATTGTTGTTATTGATGATTCAATCGTAAGAGGAACTACATTAAAGAAAAGCATCATCACCATGCTTGACAGGCTACATCCTAAAAAAATCATTGTGGCTTCTTCGGCACCGCAAATCAGGTACCCTGACTGCTATGGTATTGATATGGCTCGCTTGAATGATTTCATTGCATTTAAAGCAGCTATTGCTTTGTTGAAAGAAAGCCAGCAGGATCACATCATCAACGATGTGTATAAAAAGTCGAAAGCCCAGGAAAATTTGCTCAAGGAAGAGATTATTAATCACGTAAAAGAAATTTATAAACCTTTTACTGCACAGCAGATATCTGATAAAATTGGTGAATTGGTAAAGGCAGCTACTGTGCATGCGGAAGTAAAGATTATTTATCAAAGCATTGAAAACCTGCACAAGGCGATTCCCAACCATACCGGCGACTGGTATTTTACCGGTGATTATCCGACCCCGGGAGGAAATAAAGTAGTAAATCAATCTTTCATCAATTACATTGAAGGTAATAGTGGCAGGGCCTATTAAGCACCATTTTCGAAAGCTTTATTGATTTTTGCAGCTATTTCCAGAAACGTTTCTTTTTCAAACGATAATTTAGGACTTTCGAAATTCATGTCACTTGCTTTATTGATCGGGATTAAATGGATATGCGCATGTGGCACATCCAGGCCAAAAACAATAATACCCATGCGTTTGCATGGTACCACGCTTTCAATAGCTATACCAACTTTTTTTGCGAATGCAAACAATTCTTTATACAGCTCATCATCCAGATCAAAAATATAATCCACTTCTTTTTTTGGAATTACGAGTGTATGTCCTTTAGCCAAGGGATTAATATCCAGAAAAGCAAAAAATTTATTGCTTTCCGCTACCTTATAGGAAGGGATTTCTCTGGCGACAATACGTGAAAAAATAGAAGCCATGTTAAGTGGTTTTTTGTTTCTTTCAAAAGTACAAAACCTCTAATTAAAATGTCAATAAGTACTTGAATGAAATGTTATCTGGTTACTTCGATTACCTCGAAGGGAATTGTGCCTGCAGGTACAACAATATCCACTTTGTCGCCCACTTTCTTCCCTAGCAGGCCTTTGGCCATTGGTGATCCGACTGATATTTTATTCTTTTTTAGATCAGCTTCCTCTTCTGGCACTAGGGTGTATTTCATGCTAGCATTGTTCTTCAGATTTTTAATAGTAACGGTCGATAATAGCAATACCTTGGTGCTATCCATTTTCGACTCATCAATAATCCTGGCATGCTGCAGTTTTTCCTGGATTTTGGATATTTTTAACTCCAGCAGGCCCTGTGCCTCTTTCGCAGCATCATATTCAGCATTTTCAGAAAGGTCACCTTTGTCCCTCGCTTCAGCAATCTGTTTAGAAATGCTTGGCCGTTCAACTTTTAAAAGTTGGTCAAGCTCGTCACGCAATTTCTTTAATCCTTCTTCTGTAAAATACTTCGCCTGCGACATGGTTTTGTTGTTAACTAAGTTAAATAAGAGAAAAAGACCCCTAAAATAAATTAAGGGTCCCTAGTAATTATGCCCGCAAAGATATAAAGAAAACCTTTACAGTCAATTCTTTATCAGAAATTAAATATAATTCCTAAGGTATGATTATGATTAAACGATGCTGTTTCTCTAAACGCATAATCAATTCCAATAAAGGAACCCTTTTCTTTGTTCAGTGGAACAGCTACACTAACGCCCAGACTTAATCCATTGTTAATATTCGTATTTTCATCAGCGGTTATCTCCTCAAACATACCGTTTTCGTATGTGTAGGCACCACGCAACATAAAATAGTCCTTTAAACTGAACTCAAGGCCTAATGAAAACTGGTCGCGGGTAAATGAATTTGAAACAAAATTACCTGCCAATGTAATGCGGTAATCTTTTGGCATTATAAAATCATAGGCCGCACCAATCTGCAATTGTGTTGGAAGATTAAATGCCTGTGAACGCTGCTCCAGTGTAAAAGCATTATCCTGTCCAGGGATAAATGTTTTAATGGATAAACCATCTCCGGAAAACTTCATCTTGGGTCCCACATTTTTCAGAGCAATTCCAAAGGCTATTTGTTCTTTCGCGCCGGTCACATACTGGATACCTGCATCTATCGCAATACCAAAAGCAGTTACATCGGCAATAGATTCCGATACACCTTTGATGACAATACCCCCGTATATGCTATTTGAAAAGGCTTTACCATAAGATATCGCCACGTTCATCAAATTGGGTTTATAAACACCCTGTCCACCTTCTGGGCTATCAGGCGTTGTTATTTCAATTTCGCCAAACGACATAGAAACCACCTGGATTCCGATGGCTCCGGCATCACCAATTTTCGTTGTTATGCCGAAAGCAGCAATACTGGTTCCTGTCCCCCTCAGGTAGTCAGTATAAGACAGGATTACCTGTGTTCCGCTAATTTTTGCTGTGCCTGCAACATTTGCCCACATGGCCTCCAGACCACTTACCTTTGCCATATTTGCACCGCCCCAACCGCTGCTTCGAGTCCAGGGGTTTATCAGCAACTCTGACGCTCCGGCCTGTCCCGACCTGTCTTTATTACCTGCCTGAAGTGTCATTGATAATGGTATGACTAATGCAGTGATCAAAACAATGCTTAGATATTTATAATAATGTTTCATGATCAAATATGGTTTATTTCTTAATTTCTTATTTGTCATTTGTTTGCCTAGAATGTATTTAAATCAGGAACTCTCATGATACAGAACCACTTGATAACCCTTTCTCCCTGTTCTGACTGGGTATGAATATAATATACCCCCCCTGCAATAGGTACCGCGGCAAAGTTTTTCAAATCCCATTCGATTGTTGTCTCAGGTGTATCTTTCTTAAACTGCCGTATCTTGGTTCCGCTTGCGTTATAAATCGTAACGGTACATTTTTCGGGTAGGTTTGTAACTTTCACCCTGTTATCAAGCGGGTTATTTTCATAAGATGAATAGCCGTAATAAGGGTTGGGCACTATATTGATCTCATCCAGGTCTGTTTCCTGTTTCTGAGGATCATTATACTGCGTTGATAGTCCTTCCATCGAAAACTGGTACATCGGATAATAATTATTCACATCCATATCAGGATATACCGTATCGAGTGCCACAAGACCGTAGCCACGGGCATATGGTTTGCTCACCCTGATCCTTATTTTCGCTTCGTTCGACAGCCATTCCTGTCCTTTAACCCCCATGGGTATACCTGTATACATTACATTTTGAAAAAAGTAACTCGGCAACCACGGAAATACCGGATCAAATACAGTATCCAAAAGGGTTACGTTAGTTTTACCTGCATCGTAAGCCGGGAATTTCCATATAGGCGCACCAGGAAGTATTTCCAGGTTTACTTCGTCGGTCTTCATGATATATACATAATGCTTTCCGCCTAATACAGGTGTAAATGTAATAAGTGTATCTTTTATAATGTTAGGATCCTGATACTGTTCATCCAGGTCAAGGTTTTTGGGTGGTGGGTTAAATAGCATATCCCTGCCGTTTTCAGCTACCAGGTATGAGTCTTCACCATACATAATATTTAAACGTTCACCGGTTTCCACATTAATGGCGTAGCCGGGGAACCAACCCATACCATGATCACTGATGTAATTCGCCGCTTCTGGATTATCGCTCGCACCTGCGCCCACCGTAGCATAATTTCCATCTTTATCAATGGAGGGTGACCGCCTGAGCTGGAATCTTTTGGCTTTTCCTTCCGCCAATAGCGAATCAAAACTCATCTCAAGTACAACAGCTCTAGTCCACTTGGATCTATCCGGTGTGAATACAATATCAACACTGGCTACTTCGCTAAGTGGGGATGCTAATCTTGAGTCTTTAGAAAAAGCAGGTCCTACAATACTCTGTAGAGGATCACCAGCGAAAAATGTATTGCCACTGGCAGCTAAACAATATGGTGCCCAGGTGCCGTTTAAAAGTTTTTCATATGATTCATCCGGGTCCCAGGGGTTATCAGGCGATGTCCCCATTTGCCAGTCGTTTTGTGATGGATTGTCACCATCTTCATAGGTACCTGAGCGGATCCAATCCAAGAAGTAACCAGGTATATCTTCATCAAACACACCACTCAGCCAACGCTGCGAACTATCTGCATATTCAATAGAAGCGCTGATAAGACCATTATTTTGTGCTAATACTTCCCGGACCGTTTTAAGGCTGTTGTCAACTTCAACTTTACCGATTGGAAGGGGGCCAGGAGAATAGGGCTGTCTTGCATTTATTGAAATTCCGAGCTCCGGGAACAGGACTTCATTTTCAACAATGATGGTCGTATCCGTTTCATGCCTGAAGCCAGTTGTATGATCCAGCAGATACCATCTTCCGACATATTTACTTGTGGTATCTCCCTGAATAGCATCGTCATTGGTAATATTGGGGATCAACACATGTTCAAGTGTATCCATCCACCAGGTATAGGTTGTGTTCACCACATTTAGCGGGTCAATCACTTTGATGTTTAATGGCCCAGCATTTTCTTTATATACAGGGTTATAAGCTATAGGATAATCCGGTGAACCAAATAAGTTGTCAGGTCCGGCAGGAGGCTTTGCAAGTATCTCTTCTATCACCTCATCTTTAAGATCGAGATATAAGCCACCATTGCCATTACCTGCTATTCGTGTAATTTCAGGGCTTTCGCCATAGCTTCCACTTATCACTGTACCATTTATTGTCATATGCGGCATGGCGCTGTATGTTTGTATATTTTTCCTACCTGACAAGTAAGGTGTTTTTTGACCTAAATAGTTATCAGGACCCGGGTTGTATGGCAAATATTCATTATACGCATATGCCAGTGCCATATAGTAATATGTTTTATTATTAATGAGCCTTACATCTCCGGTTGCAAATGCATCCTGTGTTAAGACAAAGGAGTGCTGGATGCCGTCATCCCCGCCTACTACTTCAACTACCGGTACGTTGCCATTGATAAATTCGTCATAGTAATAATTTACCAGTTTACTAACACCATTATCAATATCAAATTGTGCCACGAGTCGAACCAAATCAGGGTCATGAATACTTTCCACACCAACCTCGTCATTTTTTAATTGGAATATCTGATAGCCTTCAAAACGATAAATAGAATCACTACGCTCGCCATCTCCACCAGGTAAGGGCTGCACAATATTCGGATCAAACTCCTGGTATTTTTCCTGGTAATTGTTTGATGAAGGTAAGTTAGAAATATAAAATATCAGCTGCTTATCTAATTCCCTGATGGCTAGATCAGGTGCAGATGGACCGTCAATTACTTTAAAACAATTATCAAACAAGGCCTGGCATTTGTCGTCAACAGTTCTGAGCAATTCTACGGAGCTAAAAGGAGCTCCTGCAGTAGCCCTGGCCCATGGAATACCTACTGTAATATAGTTTACTGCTCCCGGTTTCAGGGTAAAAGGTCCGGCTGATTGCATAAATCGTCTGTCTTCTGGTGGGTTAGGCCCGCCATTATCTCCGGTTTCCTCAGTCCAGTACAAACCATTTTGTGTATAGCCTCCGTTTGGTGGGATACCACCAGTGCCCCAGTTACAGGGGTCGGTATCACCGGGGAACATGAAATCGCACTCAGGGCCGACCGTTCCGGCTCCACCTGCATAAGCTGTTCCTCCGTATAGCATTTTTGTACCGTCTTTCCATATTCCTTTCAAGTAATTGTAATATTGAGGTGCTATATCAGGGTCACCCTGGTTACCACCACTATTGTTATGATACACAAACCTACGCATACCAAAGCGTTCATCATCCTTAATGCCATTTCCAAAATTTACACCATTAATGGCAGCAGATATAACTCTAGTCGATACGCTGGTACCATCCCCGTTTAGCATGTTTAATATAGTACCATTTTTGCTCACGATCTGGCATCTTTCGTCAATATCTGGTGTTGATGGGTCATCCACAAAACGCGGACCTTCACCTGCACCACCAAAACCAGGGTTGTCATATCCATCCGGATCCATGTAAGGTCCCTGGAAAAAGTCAACACCAATAGCTGGTGGTGGTGGTTGCGGTCCACCATATGATTCCACATCACCGCTACCATCAACAGCTGTTCCGTTGTAACAATAACCAAGTCCTCTGGCTACATCACAACCAACAAAGTCATCCTTGGCATAACCCAAATCAGTATCCACCCAGGGAGAGAAATAGGTTTCTGTCAACACAAAAGTGGAACGGTTAATAATCTCGTAACTATAAAAGGTCATATTGTTGATCTCATCATTGGTGGCAAATGCAAAGGCCTGTGCCCTGATTTCCATACCAATGGCTGCCCCATCAGTTTCCGTGTGGATATTTCCTTTATCATTGAATACCCACCATAAAGTCTGGTCACCTTTTATCACCTGGTCTGCCAATATACTTCCATTAATAGTTCCCTGAAACTCTTCTTCCATAGTCGGTATATCGGTATGGCAGAGTTCGTTTTCTATATCATAATAGGGATAATCACCGGCAAATGGGTCATATTCTCCGTCACCATCATTA
>JAZBOW010000005.1:0-12626 GCA_036351335.1 Bacteroidales bacterium
CTGAAGCTAAGTTTGATGGTGTGCTTGATATAGATGAACTTCGTACCGTTCCCTTTAAAAATAGTGAAGGTAAAAAGTATGAAATAGTCATCGGACGTTCTGCAGAGATGAAAATTGTTGACGAAAAAACAGGTGTGGTGCTGGCTTCAGGAAACATTCCCTATGCTGCCAATCTGTATATAAAGAATGGTTCAAAAGTTAAAAAGAATGATATAATTGCCGACTGGGACCAGTACAACGCGGTTATACTTTCAGAAGTAGCGGGTAGCATCGCTTTTGATAATATCATTGAAAACCAGACGTACCGGGTTGAATCAGATGAGCAAACCGGATATTTCGAGAAAGTGATCATCGATTCCAGGTTAAAAACCAAAAACCCGATCATTAAAATTTTATCCAAAGATGGTGATGTAATTAAAAGCTATGACTTACCTGTAGGTGCACACATCTTGGTGGATGAAGGTGCCAATATTAAAGCTGGTAATGTACTTGTTAAAATTCCACGTGCGTTTGGTAAATCCGGCGATATAACTGGTGGTTTGCCAAGGGTTACGGAACTATTTGAAGCACGTGAGCCATCCGATCCAGCCGTTGTATCAGAAATTGACGGTGTGGTATCATTTGGTAAAAAACTGAAACGCGGAAACCGCGAGGTAATCATCACTTCAAAAACAGGCGAAGAAAAGAAATACCTGATCTCGACATCTAAACAGATACTTGCTCAGGAGAATGACTTTGTAAAAGCCGGCACATCGCTTTCTGATGGTTTGATGACTCCATCTGACATCCTGGCTATTAAAGGGCCGATGAAAGTTCAGGAATATATTGTGAACGAAATTCAGGAAGTTTACAGGTTGCAAGGTGTAAAAATTAATGACAAACACTTTGAAACTATTGTGCGCCAAATGATGCGGAAGGTGCAAGTGGCTGATTCAGGTGATACACGTTTCCTTGAAGGTGAACTGGTAAACAAAATTGATTTCCAGGAAGTGAATGATGAGATATTCGGTAAAAAAGTAGTTATTGAACCGGGCGACTCTGATGTATTCAAGCGTGGTCAGATTGTAAGTGCAAGGAAATTACGTGATGAAAACTCATCCTTAAAGCGTCGTGATAAAGTATTGATTGAAGCGAGAGACGCACAACCGGCAACTGCCCGCCAGGTGCTGCAAGGCATTACGAGAGCATCGTTACAAACCAATAGCTGGATTTCAGCAGCATCCTTCCAGGAAACAACCAAAGTGCTTACGCTTGCCTCTATCCAGGCTAAGTCAGACAACTTGCTTGGCCTGAAAGAAAATGTGATCGTTGGACATAAGATTCCTGCAGGAACAGGACTAAGAGAGTACGATGACATCATTGTTGGTTCGAAAGAAGAATATGATGCAGTAATGGGCGCAAAAGATACTGAAGCAGAATTAACAGAAGTGGAAGATTCTTAAAATACAATTGATTACAAAAAAGCGCTACTTTTAGTAGCGCTTTTTTAATACTAATTCCCATGGAAGAAAATAAAAAACAAAACAAGATCAATATTGAACTGAGTGAAGAAGTAGCTGAGGGTACCTATTCAAACCTGGCTATTATCACACATTCACATGCCGAATTTATTATTGATTTTGTAAAGTTAATGCCGGGCACGCCCAAAGCAAAGGTAAAATCGAGAATTATACTTACACCTGAGCATGCCAAACGCTTGTACAAAGCTTTGCATGACAATATCCGGAAATTTGAATCGCAACATGGCCCCATAAAAGAAACAAAAGATGGGGGCGTTCCTCCTTTTTCTTTTGGTGCGCCAACCGCTGAGGCCTAGTTAAGTTGATTTGGTTTTTGGAATGATTTTTTCCAGAAAGTATCGCATCTGGTTATAGGTCTTTTTCCGTGGTTCTTCTTCGGAAAGCACCAGATCGTGCCGCCCATTTTTTATTTCAACAATTTTTACTTTTTCTCCCAGTTTAGGCGCATACTTTTTCATGTGTGCTACATTGAGCACCGCATCAGCCAGAATCATATCATCGTTGTATTTGCCAGGTTTAGCACTTTCGGAAGCATGCAGAACCAATACCGGACAATAAATCTTAAGGCCCTTTTGCAAGCGCCTCTGAGCTGTATAAATACCATTGAGCCAACCAAAATAAATCGGGAAACCTTTGATCGGTTTTAATTTGGTGTCGAAATCCCATGCACCATAATAATCTTTGTGAATGCTTTTTGCATAGCCTTCAGCAAGTGTAACCGGAGATATTAAATTAGGTACAACTTTTCCAACTAATGCAAGCAAAGGACTCACGAATATTTTCACGGCAGTGGAAGTATTAAACTCAAAAAACGGGCTGTTTAATATAAGAGCGTCAACCACCTTTTTATCGGCTTTATCATTGGCGTAAAGTGCCGAAATCAAACCTCCGGTTGAATGGCCAATTAATGCCAGGAATATATTTTTATCCTTATTCCTGATCACATTTACAGCAGCATCAATTTCTTCATAATATTCATTGTAATTACGAAAAAAGTTTGCTTTTTGGTGAGCTAACATCGACCTTCCGTATTTGCGCAGGTCCAATGCATAAAAATTATATCCTTGTCTATTTGCCCAATCTGCCAGCTCCAACTGGAAAAAATAATCTATAAAACCGTGAATGTAAAGAATTGCGTTGGAGGATGTTTTTTTTGATTTTCTGGAAAGCAAGGTCGCTTCTACCCTACCCTCGTAATCATCTTTTAATTCAAATTTGGTTACTTCAAAACCAAACTCACTATCCCATGCCATATTATTCTACTATTTCCTACAAATATAGGAATGATTCTTTTTATTAAAAGAAAAAAAAACGCCGCTTTTCGCGGCGTTCTGATATGCTTATTTTGATTTATCCGGAAATTCTGATGGTATTTCCATCGGAGGTTTGTAATCCTTCAATTGCTCCAATATTACTTCTATTGCTTTATTCAATTGCTGGTCTTCGCCGATATATTCTTTAGCTGGGTCATTATCCACCACTATATCCGGTTCTACACCAAAGCCTTCTATGACCCAATTTCCTTTTTCATCAAATGGCGCGAATTCAGGACGTCGCAGATCGCCACCATCAATAAATGGCAACGAACCCCTGATACCAACTACACCTCCCCAGGAACGGACACCTATGATGGTACCCATTCCAAGTTTTTTGAACTGATATGGGAATAGGTCACCATCAGATGCAGAATAATTGTCCATTAATAATACTTTGGGTCCGAGCATCATCTGGCGAGGTTTGGTATTTATACCATTATTTCGTGACATGCCATAAAGTGTCAGTTCACGATTCAAACGCTCAATAATCATAGGTGACACATTGCCACCGCCATTTCCACGGTCATCAATGATCAATGCCTTTTTATTTAGTTGCGGGTAGAAATACTTCACAAATTCATTCAGCCCACCAGGACCCATATCCGGAATATGGATGTATCCTACCTGCCCGTCAGTAGCTTTATTCACTTTTTCAATATTGTTTCGAACCCACTGGAAATAATATAATTGCGATTCATCATCAGTAGGGATAACAATCATATCCCTGCCACCTTCATCGGAAGCTTTTGAATTAACTGTCAGCATCACCTGATCATCGGCTTTACCTACCAGTAATTGGTAAATGTCAGCTACATTTTTGGTGGGCATACCATTGACAGCAGTAATAAAGTCACCTTCATTTACATTCACACCCACTTCAGTTAACGGCGACCTACCATTTTTGGTCCAGTTTTCGCCGGGCAATATCTCGTCAATTTTGAAATAACCCGAAGCATCCTTGCTTACTTTAGCACCCAGTAAGCCAGTTTTAATTCTCTCGGGATTCGGTTTATCGCCTCCCAACACATAGGCATGTCCTACACTAATTTCACCAATCATCTCGCCGATGATATAATTCAGATCATTACGGTTTTTCACATAAGGTAACAGCACTTTGTATTTGTCCCTGATAGCTGGCCAATTTACACCGTGCATATTTGGATCGTAAAAGAAGTCGCGCATTTGCCGCCAAGATTCATTATAGATTTGTGCCCATTCTTCTTTGAGGTTAACCAACATTTTCATGTCCTTCGTGTCAAGAAATTCTTCCGGTTTTACCTTGGATTTCGGCATATCTATTATGGCTCTTTTTCCTTGCATACTAATCAGCATTTTCTTATGATTGGCCGAAATAACGAATGAACCGATATCACCCAGTTCTGTTTCCTTCTCAGCTTCCAGATCATACATTGTAAGCTCGGGGCCATTTGATTTCGATGAACTGTATACAAAATAAACTACATCCTTTACCGGGTTAATATTCCAGTAGTTACCTGCTTTAACCGGTAATTTGATTACCCGGTCAGTTATTCCATCAAAATCGATTGAGATGGCAGATGTTTCTTCTTTTTTCTCTGTTCCTTCCACTTCTTTTTTATCATTCTCAGCATCTGCAGTTTTAACTTCTACTTCATCATTTTCAGGCTCGAAAGGTGATGGCGTATCTTTCTGAAGGGTGACGAAATACAGAGAATTCATATCCTGGTAAGCGTGGTTCCATTCTGTCCAACTATAGGTTGGGTTAAAATCGCGAGCAGAAACAAAAAACAGGTATCTACCTTCTGTTCCGAAAGCAGGACTGCTGGCATTATACCAATTATCGGTTACCTGGTGTATATCACCTTTATCCAATCCATATATATGGATTTTATTGACGGAATTATTTGTGTTTTCTGTAAATGCGATCCACTTGCTATCAGGTGACCAGTTATATTCCCTGATTTCCCAATCATTAGCTTCAAAAATGACTTTTACTTTTTTGGTGGCGATTTCCATTAGATTTAGACGGGCCATTTTATCACCCCAAAGTAAATATTTACTATCAGGCGACCATACAGGGTTGTATTTATATGTATCTGAATTAAATGTCAGTTGTAGAGCCTCTTCCATACCGTTTTGGTTCTGGATATAGATTTCGTCTTCGCCTGTTCGGTCGCTTATAAATGAAATATATTTTCCGTCAGGCGACCATTCTACATTTCGGTCATGTACACCTGATGATTTAGTAAGATTTCTAGTAATCCCAGATTTAGCAGGTACTGTGTACACATCACCACGTGCGCCGAAAACTGCTCTTTTCCCATCAGGTGAAATGGCCCATGAGTTGATAAACTTGCTGGCATCCTTTATTTCATTACGGCCAGTCAGCAGATCGTTTCTGATCTCTACTTCCACTTTGGTTATTTCGCCACTGTTTAATTCATAATTGTAAATATATCCACCGTTCTCATAAATGATAGAGTGATCGCCCAGAGAAGGAAATTTGATGTCAAAATTTGTATAATCAGTTAGTTTAGTGGTTTGCTTGGTTGTTAAATTGTAGGCAAACAAATTCATGGTACGGTCTCTGTCTGACAGAAAATAAATATTGTCACCTGACCACATGGGAAAAATATTCTGATAGTCATTATTGGTGATGTTGATGGTTTCTTTGGTTTCAAAGTTATAAATCCACACATTATCGGCCATGCCTCCCTGGTAATACTTCCAGGTTCTGAATTCACGAAATACACGGTTGTACGCCATTTTCTTACCATCGGGTGAGAAAGAACACCAGCCACCTGTTGGCAGTGGCAGTTCTTCAGACAGTCCGCCATTTTTTGATACTTCAAACAGTTGACCTTTAAATGAGTTGAAGGTTTGTTTACGCGAACGATAGACAATATGGTCGTTATCTGACCAAGCCATTACCACATTATTCGGACCCATCCGGTCAGAAATATCATCCCTGCCCAGGGTTGCCGTATAGGTTAATCTTTCAGGAACACCTCCTTCTGATGGTATCAGGTATATTTCTGTATTGCCGTCGTACTGTCCAGTGAAAGCGATATGCTTACCATCAGGTGAGAAACGTGCAAACATTTCATAGCCTTCCGCATCACTTGTCAGTTTACGGGCAATACCTCCCGATAATGGTACCTCAAAAAGATCGCCGGCATAGGTAAATACCACTTTTTCGCCATGTACCGCCGGAAATCGTAATAGACGCGCATCATTTTGCGCCATACTGAAGCTGGCACATAAAAATGTAATTGTAAATAATGTAATCAGTTTTTTCATGTATACATATGTATTGGTTAGTGTTCTTTTTAAATTCAGCGCTAATTAGCTACTTTTATGCCACTTTGCATATCAGGCTGTTTTCGTTTATTTTATAACTTTACCTATAAGATTCCCTTCCTTCTTTTGTCCGACTTTCTACAACATCTGTTCATAATCGCACACTCTTGCTTGATAGAATCATACATTTACGATTTCAATTTCTTCATTTAAATATACCAGTATTTTCCGGATGTTCGTATATCCCAATTTATTAAAAGAATCAGCATATTGTTGAATTTGCATAACATGAGTGTCACTTTTCGTTCCAGTTTTATAATCCATGATCACAAGTTCATGGCTGGTTATGATTACTCTATCAGGACGTTGGATGCTTTTGTTGCCATTTTCCAGCATAATGAGTTCGGTTTCATTCTTTATAATCGTGTTCTCGCTGAAAAATGGTTTTAATTTCTCATGCCGCACCAGTTTGCTCAGGATACTATGAATGGCTTGGGTTTCAATCTTATCAATAATTCCATCCGACTGGTATTTTTGTATTACTTTTTCAACATCTGGCACTAAGAAAATTTCTGAAAGCATTTTATGTAGCAACTTGCCATAAGCACGCGCCGGAGTGCTTTCAATTTGCTCCCAGAATATTGGATCAGATGGAGCTACGAGCACCTTATCTTTCCAATCAGAAGAAATAAGATCGTTAAAAACGGCCACATCCTTATCGTCCATTTCTTCATTATTCTTTATTTCTTTCTCTTTTGTTTTCGGTTTTCCTAACTTCCCAAATGTATATTCATTTGAATCCGGTTTGTAGGCCTGGGGAGCAACAAAGTTCTCAATGTAAGTAGTAAAGCGATTTTGCGATTTTTCTTTTTTATGCCCCATTATAAACATGGCGCTCACAGGCCTGGTAAACGCGACATAAATCATGTTCAATAAATCAAGTTCTGTTTTATCAAATTCTTCAGAATAAATATGCTCCAAGCCAATAAATTCCAGTTCCTTACCAATGGGCAGTATGCCTGCCTTTAATTCACTAAAACCCTCAATTTCCAGGTCTGTCCAATAATCTTTGCGGGTAGTTTTATCGTTTCTTGGTATAATATCTAGGATGACAGATTCAAATTTTAATCCTTTTGCTTTATGAATAGTCATTACCTGGATGGCATTTACCCCTCCGGGCATGGTAATATATGTCTTATCACATTTTTTTTCCCAGTAATTAATAAATGCGGTTAAAGAGCCATCTCCCACATACTGGTTATCGTAGGCAAAGTTCAAAAAGAAATGCAGAAATATGTTGTTGTTTGTTTCTCCGAAAAGATTGGACATGGCGTATTCAACAAGTTCATAAGCTGATAAACCTACCGTATCACTTTCCCATATTTTGCTAAAGCCAAGATGGTGCATCAATTCCTGGAACCCCGTTTTTAAAAAGGGCAAGGCTCCAGTAAAAAGCTTGTGAAACGTTTCATGTGTGGTTTTAACCAGCGCCATATTTTCAATAAAATTGGCAAGCTGGATTTTATCGTCTACATCAATATATAATTCTATAAAGGCGATGATCAATCTTACCTCAGCGGCATTCTTGAGCAGAAGAGATTCATGTGAAACTATATCATAGCTGTTTTCGATTAAAAAAGAGGCAATCTCTGTGGCATACTTATTCTGATTTGTGAGCACGCAAATATCTTTATTGTCATAACCTTTGCTTTTAAGCTCATCAATATAAGTCCTGATCTTTTCGAGCCTCAGTTCGCGATAGTTCTCCGCTTTTTCAGCTTCAATCAGTTCAATTTTTACAAATCCTGCATTTTCTTTCACCTTATCAGGAGGTACCATTTGATGATGTTCCGCATAAACTTTCTTGTTTTTTCCCTGAAAGCCATCCTTTACTGTCTGAAAGAAACGGTTATTAAATTCGACAATCACCTGGTCTGACCTGTAATTCTTTTCCAGCACAACCTCTTCATAGTGTGATTCCAGGAATTTTTCACTGGATTTTTCTATTTGCGTTTTAGCTTCGGGATATAATTTAGGCAGGTTCGAAAATAATTCAACTTCGCCATTCCGGAAACGGTAAATAGCCTGTTTAGCATCACCTACCAACATATTAAAATTTCCGTGGGCCAATGATTCTTCAAGCAAAGGGAGCAGGTTTTGCCATTGAAGTATAGAAGTATCCTGAAATTCGTCAATAAGGAAATAGCGGTATCGCCTACCCAAACGTTCGTATATAAATGGCACCGGTTGTCCGGCAATGGATTCACTGATCTTTTTATTGAACTCTGAAATATGCACTTTCTGATTGCGCTCAGCATACTCGTCAAATAACAATCGCATTTCTTTAATCAGAGCCACATCATATATTTTCCGGTATACCAGGCTGTATATGATATAATGCCTGCTTAAAGACACCAAGCTATTGAAGGTTTCAGTAAGCTTAATTTTTATACTATCGATGCTGGCCTTTTGGTCAGGCTCACATTTACTACTATACCAGGCATCTTCATTGACCGACTTTATGGCATAACTGTTCGGGATAATATCGTTGTCATTTTTAAGTGCACAGGTTTTACAAAAATAGTTGTAAATACCTCTTTTCCCCTGGTAAAAACTGGCTGCTTCAATCCCATTTTTTTGTATCAACTCTATTGCCTCACAGGCCAATCCTCTGATCTCCTTGTTGAGAACCTTGTGCCGTTGACGCAGTTTTTGGATGATCTTATGGAAGTCAGACAAACTGATGTCCCGCATTTTATTGATGAAGAAAAAGCCTTCCTCCTGTATTTGTTTCTGAATAAATTTGTACAGCTGGTTTGTCGGATCGTGGGCCCTCTCATCTTCAAAATTCGCCATGACAAAATTGATTAGGATGTTGGTAATATCTTTGTCGAGTCCTACTTTCTCATAAAGATCCTGGATAATTTCCGGAATGATCTCATCCTCTTCAATAACCACCTCAAAATTTTGTGGCAGTTTGATGTCGGTTGCGAATGTTTTGATGATCCGATGCACAAAAGAATCAATTGTGCTTATTGAAAACTCATCATAATTGTGAATGATAAGTGAGAGCAGCTTTTGCGCCTTTCCCCGTATAACAGCATCATTATAAGCCAGGTCATTTTGAAGATCAGACAATTCCTTTGGTTTTTTCAAGGCATCGTCCGATAGTATTTTGAGCCATTCGAGCACGCGGCTTTTCATCTCGTTGGCCGCTTTATTGGTAAAAGTAATGGCCAACACGTTTCTGAATAAGTCGGGATTATTGAGGGTAATTTTTAGGTACGCCTGAACAAGAGTGGTTGTTTTGCCTGAGCCGGCCGAAGATTTATAAACAACAAGAGGCATATTTCAGATTTTTTAGTTCAAAGCAGGTTATTATTTGTTGACGACCAGTTTTCTCGTCATTACCTGACCACCTGTGCGGATCACAAGCAGGTAGGTGCCAGATGATGAAACATCTTTTAGAGAGATCCTTTTACGATGATAATCTGATGCATAAATGCTTTCCGTTTGACGTAATATACATCCGCCTTTTAAATCAAATAATGCCAACTCAATATCTCCTGTTGATAGTGCTTCAAATTCCACAAAAACATTCTTTTTTGCCGGATTGGGATACACGTTCAAGGATTCGCTTTTAATATACTTCTCAGCTACTGCATCAATATCAACCCTCAATGAATCAGTGTAGGTTACGATCAGTCCGCTGATATCAGATGTAATTTTGAGTACCGGAATTTTTTGTCCCTTTGCCAGCCATTTATATTCCGTATAATGACGGTTAACAGGCACGCCCATTTCCAATGAATCGATATAAATGCTATCATGTTCCGTTACTTCGGAAGTCATCCTTAACACCTCAAATGTGCCAAAAGGCGTGATAAGTGTACCCCAGCCATCCACTTTATTAATTCTCTTTCTATCCAGATTCAGATAAGCTATATCGGGAAGATTATAGATTACTCCAGAAACCGATGAGTCTTGGTCGCCATATTGCAAAGGAAACCTGTACAACACATCAGGTGACGACAGCACAAATGGTAATGGCAACACATTTAAGGATGCTGCAAAGCCCGCATTAACATATCTTTCCTGGCTGTTCTTATAAAAATAATACACATTTGTGAGTTCGAAGTCAGGAATGGGCAAATCGTCCATATACCTGTATGCCAAGTTTGTGCGGCCCAAAAAGAAAAACTGGTATGTAAAGGGTGTTTGCGATGGGCTTACAAACGTATCTGCGGTTTGATAAATAGGTATTAAACCTGAAAAATCCCAGGTGAAGTTTTCACCGGTTTGGGTATGATCGATAAAATCAATATTCAGACCGGTGCTGATATGGATAATATCTTCAGGAAAAGGCATATCAGTGCTGTCGATCAATATTTGAGCCTGCAATTGCATCCCGCCTATTAACAGCACAAGCATTAAGATCTTTTTGATTTGTCGATATCGGAATTTAAAGCTTTTCATCATCATTTTTGGTTGCTTCGGCATTTATTTTGTCTTTCTTTTTTGGCCTTGTACGTTGGAAGATTTCGTTAATCGAATTAAATTGTTTGGTATAGGCCACACCAATGCCCTGAGTATACGGCGAGGTTTTATCGTAGGTACTGTAATTATACCAGGAGTTTACGTTAGAGTGGTTGTATACTTTCAATACCCACCTGCCGTCTTCCGTTATTTTATAGCTTACATCCACATCACCCACTATATTACTGGCATTTCGCTGGGATTTATCGTAGGTCATACCCACGTTACCTTCTATGGATAGCCTGTCATCAAACAATTGGGTAGAAAGGGCCAGTTCAAATTCTTCCTGTGAAACCTGATCACCGGGCTTGTAATTAATGCCTACATCCACATCGTCGCTTATGCGCGAAAGCACTTTGCTCAACTGGTTGGTGATCACACTGTAATAAGCGGAACTTAAATTCACATTTGCTGCATTGCTGGCGCTAAAACTACCCAATACCAACAAGGATATTACCTGTTGGTTCAACATGGCCACATTTGAAGTGTCAATTTGTGCAAAAACAGCTCTTCTTAAATCAGGATCAAGTTCAGGTATTTTTATTTCAAATCTTATTTCCGGGTCAATCAGTCGGTTTGTAAGTATGACGTACGCTTCCACATTTACCCGGTTTTTAAAATCAGTGGTCGAATCCACCACAATACCGAGACTGGCTAAATTAGTTTTCACCCGGTAAAGTCCGCGTATATTCAGATTTGCATCGTATGGATCACCTGACCACGAGATGCGACCTCCTTTAACCAATTCAAAGCGCTTGTTCACAAGGTTGGCAAGGTTGAAATTAAAAAATCCTTTTTCGACAGAGTAATCTCCCACCATTTTAAAATCTCCCAGTGAATTAAATTCCAATGACAGGTTTCCGGAACCACGCGACTCTATTCTTCCAAGGTCGTTGGGTATAAAAATCGTTACTGATGCTGCTGGATTGACATTCATTTGCAGGCCTATTTCATATGCAAGTTCTTCATCTGCTGGGTCGGGTTCCAGAACAGCATTTTCCCCATAGTTGATCAAAATGGTATCTGATTCAGGGCTCACAAAAACTATATAATCCTTGTCGGAGAACTCCATTGAATAATCGAGCGGCAGGCTTACATTAGTGCCTTCAAGGGTTGAGACATCCATTTCTAGTTTTATATCATTAAGGCTTCCTGTAACAAATAAGTTTCCCGATGTAATGGCAGACCCATAATACAAATCATTCATCTTCCGAGTGGTATTGAAGAACAATAACTTATCGGTTGACAGACGAACATCAAACACAGAGTTTTTAAAATGATCATGCTTTAAATAGCCATCAATATTGGCAAAATTTCCCAGGGTATCATAAATAACCAATTCATCAAAATTGATGCGGTTAGGTTCTAAAATAATGGCATTTGAAAAAGAATATTTGGTGTTCAGATAGTTGACCACCAAAGCTGCTCTTTTCATATCAATCATACCTGTTAGTTGCGGACGATCAAGCGTACCTTTCAGGTTTAAATTACCGGAAGCGACGCCTTCAATATTGGAAATGAAATCATTCAAAAATGGTTCAACAGCCTTTAATTTTAAGCGATTAAAATCGATTTTCAGGTCGAATGCATCCGCATCTCTGAAAGGATAATAATAACCCTTTGCCGAAAACACCCTGCCTTCGCCTGAATCTCCTTTTCTTAATATTTCAGAATCGAAATAGACTGATTTACTGGCATTGTTCCATGTATTTATAAGTGATGCGGTACCCAAATACTCTTTGTTAAAATAGAAATCATTTATGGTCAGATCCGATACAAAGTTGAGGTTGTCGTAAATTCTTGAAATATTCAGAACACCGTTTATTTTTCCGTTTAAATCAAAGCGGAAAGCGTTTGTGATAATATCAAAATGAGACAGTTTCCAGTCCTTAAATTCGATGAGTAAACTATCTTTATCCTGGTTTGGAAATTTACCTGAAATTTTCATCAGTGACTGACCACCCCTGATGTTCAC
>JAZBOW010000006.1:0-10029 GCA_036351335.1 Bacteroidales bacterium
GTAGGATCCCATGCGGTATAGCCCCTGGCCTCAAATGTATTCCTGATGCCACCACTTGGGAAACTGGATGCATCAGGTTCCTGCTGTATTAGCGAGTTTCCCTGGAATTCTTCAATGGCCCTGCCCTCTTCTATCGGGCTTATAAATGAATCATGTTTTTCAGCGGTAGCGCCAGTTAAAGGATGAAACCAATGTGTATAATGTGTTACGCCTTTGTTTAGTGCCCATGCTTTCATGGCAGAAGCAATCTGATCCGTTACTTTCCTTTCAATCCGGGTACCTTTCTGAATGGCATTTTGCAACAGCTCGTATGCTTCTCCTGTAAGGTATTCGCGCATGATGGTTTGATTAAACACCATTGTACCATAATATTCAGATGCTTTTTTTGATGGATAATTTACTTCCACTGCGGGTGTGTAAAGCGTTTTTTCAAGAGCGGTAAATCTAAAGTTTGGCATAATTATACAGTTTTAACTAATGGTTTTCTTATTAAAAACAATCCTATAAAAGTGAGCATTCCATTGATAATAAGGAGCTCGAAACCAATTTCATATCCATTGAAAACAGTTATCGAATAATGGCTTATAAACCACGATATAACGGGTGCTATGATGGCAATATAAGGAATGAACTTATCTTTCACTTCAATTTTTGTAAACAGCCCAAAGGCATATAAACCCAACAATGGACCATAAGTATATCCGGCAAGGGTAAATAATTGTGAAATAACAGCTTGATTATTAATTAATCCGAATACAACGATGACAAAAATTATGACAAGTGCCATCAACAAATGGATTGTTTGGCGTTTTTTCTTCAGCAAACTTTCATTATCGCCGTACTTTTTATCGTATTCCATAATATCAATACTGAAGGATGTTGTCAATGCGGTCAATGCACTGTCGGCACTCGAATAAGCGGCTGATATCAAACCTATTATAAATACAGTTCCTGCTAACAAACCAAGATGGTTAAAGGCGATTAGAGGAAAAAGATGATCTGATAATTCAGGGAGTTGCACGTTAAATTCAGCCGCATACAGATACAGAACGGCTCCTAAAAACAGGAAAATAAGATTAACGGGAACCAAAATCAGACTCAGAGTTGTCATATTCTTGCGGGCATCTTTCAGGTTTTTGCAACTGAGGTTTTTTTGCATCATATCCTGGTCAAGGCCTGTCATTACGATTGTAATAAATATCCCACTCAGAAAAAGCTTGAAAAAGTTTTGTTTGCTGTTGGTATCCATTACAAAGATTGTGGAGAGGTCGCTAGCCCAAACTGTATCTATCATCTCTCCTATGCCTATTTCCATTTTTGACAGCACCAGACCAATCGTAATTACTACTGCCGCCAGCATAAATGTAGTTTGCAGGGTATCTGTCCAGATGATGGTCTTAATGCCCCCTTTTCTTGTGTATAATTGAATGAGAATGATAAAGAAAATAACCGTCACCCAAAAAGGAATCCCAAAATAGTCGAATACAAAAACCTGTAACACACTTACAACCAGAAACATTCTGAATGAAGCGCCAATTATCCTGGATATTAGAAAGAAAACGGATCCTGTTTTGTAAGCGCTGTTTCCAAACCTGTTATATAAATAGGTGTAAATCGATGTCAGATTCAGTTTATAATAGATTGGTAAGAGAACAAGGCTAATAATGGCATAGCCAAATACATATCCCAGTACGATGGCGAAATATGTAAAGTGCGTACTTCCCACCCAACCCGGAATGGAGATAAAGGTCACCCCAGAAAGTGAAGCGCCTATCATCCCGTAAGCCACTACAAACCAGGGTGATTTGTGGTTGCCGATAAAAAAGCTCTGACTATCAGCATTTCTTGCAGTGATCCAAGAAACGGAAAATATGATGAGGGTATAAACAAGAAAAATTCCAAATATGAATCCTGGCGACATCAATTAAAATTAAGTATGCGACAAATGTAAAAAGTAGGTGCGCTAAAAAGATTATTTGATTGTGAAATTTGAACAATTGTTATTAACAATTTAAAAATCCTGTTAATAAGTAAAGGAATACGCTTTTATCAATCGTTTGCATTGATGGTGTCTATCAACTGAACTAACTGTAAATTTGTTCACATTCTAATACTGTTTAATGATTAAAAATTATCAATGTTTAAAGAACCAGTTGTAAATATTGATGCTTTTTTATAATTTTGAGATATAACCCTTTAAGATTAGCATTATGAAGCAGATCAGCTTAGTATTATTATCAATGCTTTTTCTATTCATACAGGATGTAGTTTCGCAAGATTGGTATGAACTTCAAAAATTACCCGGTTTATATGAAGATATGTCGTTCGGAGAGTCGGTATGTATTTCAGGCGATTATGCTATTGTTGGCGCGAGTTGCAGACATAGTGAAAAAGGACGTGCCTTTGTTTATCATTTCAACGATACTATTTGGGAACTTCAAGGTGTTTTAACTACACTGGATGATGAGCCCAATGCTTTTGGTCTTTCTGTTGACATGTCAGGAGATTGTATAGTAGTCGGGGATATTTGTTATGACGACAATGGTGATTGCAGAGTGGCATACGTTTTTGTTAAACCTGAGGGTGGATGGACTGATATGACAGAAACAGCAAAGTTAACCGCGTCATATAATCCGCTAAATGATAATTTTGGTTTTTCTGTGGGAATATCAGGAGATTGTGTTGTTGTAGGAGCATACGGAGATAATTGGAATGGCATTTTCACAGGTGCGGCATACGTGTACGAAAAACCAGATGGCGGATGGATCGATATGACAGAAACAGCCAGAATTACTGCCTCAGATGGCGAAGGCGGTGATTTCTTTGGACGCACTGTGAGTATTTATAACGAATATATTGCTATTGGAGTACCGAGGGATCGTGAAAACGGATATAACAGTGGGTCAGTATATATTTATAAAAAACCTGAAAATGGTTGGGAAAATATGACAGAGACATGTATACTGACACCAACTGATGGTATAACAGATGATGAATTTGGAGCATCTGTAAAAATTGAAAATAATATTATCGTTGTTGGTGCTGAGGTCGAAAATTGGTACGGGGCTGCTTATGTTTTTGAAAAAACAGAAAATAGTGAGTGGATTGATGCAATTCAAACAGCAAAACTCAGACCTACAACCGGATATACGATATCAAATTTTGGTTGTTCTGTAGATATTTCAGGAGACCAAATCATAATTGGAGCTTCAGGCCGGAGTAGCAATAATAGTACGGGTGCAGCTTTTATTTATGATAAACCACTTTATGGTTGGGAAAATATGACGGAAACCGCTCTAGTCCATCCAACTGATGGTTCAATAAAAGATTATTTCGGCAGAGCCGTTGGCATTACTGATGGTCATGTAATTATTGGATCAGTTGGCGATGATGATAATGGACTTCGCAGTGGTGCAGTTTATTTTTATTCAAATGAAGAAACTAGCGATGTAACTGAAATTGCATACCAGGATTTACTATTGGTACCTAACCCTGCAAAAGATTCATTTATTATTTCATCAAATATTCAAAAAAGTGTTTGGATACAGATTTTAAATTCGTCAGGTCAGGAAGTCTTGCGAAAAGAAGTAAAATTAAATAACAACCGCATAGAAGTTTCACATTTGAATAGCGGAATTTATTTTATTAGAATAAATATTGATAATCAAACGTATATCAAGAAATTGATAAAATATTGAGGTGACTTTGAGATAAGCCTATAATAACACTTCTGCAAAATCAATCAGTGATTTATAACATTCGTTATAATTTGATTCAGGAATTTCAAGCGTATTTGAATTAATATATACAGTTTTCGTTCCAGCATTTATTCCAAATTGCATGTCTGATAGTGTATCACCGGCCATTATGCTTTTGCTAAAATCTATTTCAGGGAAATCTTTTTTCGCCTGAAGCGCCATTTTAACGGAAGGTTTCCGGCAATTATTGGGTTTGGTGACCAGGTCGGGGCAAAAGTATATGGCATCAATCCGCCCGCCTTTTTTCGCGACTTCTTTTTTTAATTTGCTATGGATCAGATGTAAATCTTCTGGGGTCATAATGTTTTTTCCAATGCCCTGCTGGTTGGTGATGATGATGATCCGTTGAAACTTTGTGGCCAGTATTTTCAGGGCTTCGGTTACGCCCTGCAAAAATTCAAACTCATGCCAGTTTTTTACATAGTCACCAGGTGGACGTTTATTGATCACTCCATCCCTGTCAAGAAAAAGTGTCCAACTGCTATCTATTTGTCTTAAAAAATCAGCCATTATAATTTACCTGGGAAAAATAGCTTTTTCAATTTCTTCGCATAAAATATGCCCAATTAAAATATGTGACTCCTGTATGCGGGCTACATTATCTGACGGCACATGAATACAAACATCACTCAAACCGACTAATTGGCCACCCTTTTCACCTGTAAATCCAATAGTTGTCATTTTTTTCGCTTTAGCAGATTGCATCGCATTGACAACATTGGAAGAATTACCTGAAGTGCTGATACCGATTAAGATATCCCCTTCATCACCAAAAGCCTCCACCATTCTACTATAGATTTGGGTGTAATTATAATCGTTGGCTACAGCTGTTAAAAAGGATGTGTTTACATGCAAAGCTTCTGCCGGTAATGGTTTGCGGTCGTAGTTAAAGCGCCCGGAAAGTTCTGCTGCAATATGCTGGGCATCTGCAGCACTACCCCCATTGCCGCACAAATACAGTTTTTTTCCGTTCTTAAATCCATTTATACAAACCTGAACGGCCTGTTCAATTTTTTGAATCACTTCCTTATCTTCAATCAATCGTGTTTTTGTAGCAATCGATTCTTTTATAGCGATTTTTATATCCATTTTTTAAATTATTATCCTGTTAATAACGACTTTGATGGCGTTTTCATATACGATAAATGGCATTAATATTTCTCATCATTTGAGATCATGCTGTCGCGATAGGCTTTTAATAAATTTGCTCTCGATACAATACCCACATATTTGTTGCCATCCACCACCACCATATTATAATTATTTGTTTTGTTGAATTTATTGATGATGTCCTGCACATCAGTATCTACAGAAACTTTTTCATCACTCATCATAACATGTAAATAGTCCGAAATAGATTCATCGTACCTTTCATGATTGAACATATCTTTTCTCACGTCGTCCAATAAAATCATCCCGATGAAGGTATCTTGTTCATCAATTGCGGCAAAAAAGTTTCTTTTAGAAACTTTAATTTGCTCTACAAGATCACCTAAAGTGCTGTTGATAGATACTGTAATTACGTCTTCCTCAAGTAGTTCCCTTATTTTTAACTGGTTGATAACAGTTTTGTCACGAAACTGGAATAAAAAACCGCCTTCAGCTAGCGATTGCGTAAATATAGAATGCCTATTGAAAGTTTTAGCAATGAGGTAGGCGATAGCAGTTGCTAACATCAATGGTACGATAAGTTCATACCCGTTTGACATTTCTGCGATCAGGAAAATTGCTGTAAGCGGTGCCATTAGCACACCACCGAGCACTGCTGCCATGCCCACCAGAGTAAAATTTCCTTCATGTAACCCTAAACCCTCAAACAATTCATTAAGGCTCCTGCTGATCGTAAAACCTGTAAAACCGCCCATCACGGCAGCTGGAGCAAAAATACCCCCCACGCCGCCCGCCTCGGTTGTGAGGGTCGTTGCTATTACCTTGAAAACCACCAACAAACTTGTGAAAATAAGCAATGATACGTAAAATTCAGATCCTTCAAGAAAAGTGTAATTGAGTAGCTCTTCCGCGTTTCCGCTAACGATGGTCCTTATGGATTCATAGCCTTCTGAATATAGCGGGGGAAAAAGATACACCAGTATGCCCAATGCACTACCTCCTACAAGCACTTTTACCCAGATAGACTTAAAACGCTTGAAGAATTTGATAATCTTGAAATGCATATAATGAAAATACACGGCCACAAAACCCGCAATTACGCCCAATAATATAAAATAAGGTAAATCCTGTATGGCAAATTCTTCTGAAACCTTAAAATGCACCAGATATTGTTCGGAGGTTAATAATTTGGTTGTAACTGCCCCGGTAACGCTGGAAATTAACAAGGGAATCAATGAAGCTGTCGAAAGATCTAGTAACAAAACTTCAAAACCGAAAACAACAGCTGCAATCGGGGTTGTAAAAATAGAGGCCATAGCACCTGCTGCTCCGCAACCAATAAGTAAGGTTTTGTGCTTGTAACCCAATTTCAACCACTGACCAATAGTTGACCCCAGAGACGCCCCGGTAGAAATAATAGGCGACTCCAATCCTATCGATCCACCGAATCCTGCTGTGAGCGATCCGCCCACTAATGAGGAAAAAATCTTATGCCTGCGCATACTTGCATCCAGTTTGGATATCACATATAAAATTCGAGGGACGCCATGTCCCACATTATCCCTGATAATATATTTCAGAAAAATAACCGTAAGAAAAATACCAATGAGTGGTAAAATGAATAACAGGATAATCTGTTCGGAATCAGAGTAATAGCTAAAAAGCTTTTCGCGTATTGTAATAACAGTGTACTTCAACAGACCTGCAGCAAGTCCTGATAAGAAACCAATCAATACGCTCAGGATCAATACAAAAATTGCATCAGAAATGTTGTTGGCACGCCACTTTAAAAACCGGACAAAAAGATCGTTCAATTTCATATTAAGAAATTCCTGTTCTCAAATTTATGAAATGGAATGGATTAAACCTGTAATAATATAAGATAATTGTGCTAGCGGAGTATTTCATTGGCATAGTTAGTCCAACTCAAATCTTTGGATGTAGCAGCAACGTTATTTCTGTCAATAGGTTTTTCAATAGATTTGATCATTGCTTTAGCCATTGATTCAATATTGTCAGGCGCCGCCAAATAACCATTAAAACCGTCTTTTACCGTTTCCGGAAAATGCCCCACACTTGTGGCTAGCATGGGCATATTGAAATTATAAGCGATCGACTCAATACCTGAAGGTGTGGCCGTCAGGTAAAAAAGCATGATGCTGTCACTTACTTGGAAATACTTATGCACTTCTTCATTTGGAACAAAATCATTATCAATAAAAACTTTGTCAGAAATATTTAGTTCTTCTACCAGTGCAAGCGGATTGTAATCCCTTTCATTATCCTGCTTTTTCAGGAATATCTTTTTTGCGACTCCGAAGGTTGCATTTTTAATGCGGGTTGACAGTTTCCTTGAGTCGAGTGTGTTCCAGAATGATTCGCCCACAATAAGCAATGATACATCATCTCTTTGTCTGACGACCTTTGAAAATGCTTCGATCACATTGTGCAATCCTTTGTATTTCCGGATAAATCCGAAGAAAAGAAACACATGGTCGTTAAGTTTCATTTCTTTTTTGGCATTCACTACGTTAAAATCCAGGTCGGGCTCAAACATATCATATACCGGGTGGTATAATTTTAAAACTTTAATGCCATTGCCTGCTATCTTCGCACCTCTTTCAATCACTTCAAATTTCTTATCAGGATAAAGTGCTTTTAATTCATCGGCAGTTTTATAGGCATGCACGATATAAGCATCTGCATGTTTAATACCTCTTTTAGTAAGTGCTGTATCCAAAGCACTACCTTCTTTTTGCACAACAAAATGGAGGTCGAAATATACTTCCGCCGATTTTAACTTTTTAAGCTTTTTGGAAATGTACGCCAGTGGAATGCCTTGCACGGCAATGGCCCACTGAAATATCACTTTATCCGGATTCAGGTTTTTAATCAGCTTAACAGTAGCTTTCCAACTTGCGGGATTGTTGTAATTTGTGATATAGTGTACTTTGATACCTGTACCTTCAAGTTGGTCCACTTTACTTTTCCTGTCGATAAAGTCGCGTGGTATGATGGCAGGGTATTGCTGTGTCCAAGAAACGATGTGCACGTCTACATCTTCCAGTTTATCAAAGGCTTTAGCCAGCGATGTATTGTAATTGGCAATCCCGCCTTTAAACATCGGTCCGGGGCCAAAACAAACGATGGTTTTTCTTTTTGTATCTGTCACTTTAGCTTTTCTTCTTTGCAGCTTCATATACACGGCGCATACCTTCCTCCAACGTTATTTTCGGCATCCATCCAAATTTTTCTTCCACAATCGACATATCGCAATACCTTGAATGTACACCAACCGGTTTGTCGAGCAATGGTTTGATGGTTGGATTGTAACCCGCAAAGCTGGTAAATACCTTGATCAGGTCGAGGAATGAGGTTAATTTACCCGAACCAATATTGTATGCCGAACCATCGCCCACATTATCCAAAAGGATGAAGATCAGGTCAATGATATCGTCAATATGCACAAAATCACGACCTTGCTTTCCGGAGCCCCATACCTCGAAAGGATTTTCTTTTTTAGCAGCACGCAAAGCGATTGCAGGAACGGGATAAGATAATTCCTGGTCTTCACCATATCCTGAGAATGGCCTGATGCAAACGATATGAATACCATAGTGGCTCGCTGCGATCTGTGCCAGGAATTCACCGGTCAGCTTTGTCCAGCCATAGGTCATATCCGGAGTGCCAAGGTTCTTTTTAAAGTCGATATCTCCTTCCTTAAGTTGTATGGCACCAGCTTCTGTTTGCAAACTTGTTGGGTATGCGGCACTTGAACTCGGATAAAGCACCCTTTTAGGTTTATGGCGCGTAAGCCAATAGAAAAATTCAGAGTCGATGCTTAAATCGAGGCCTACCATTAAAGGATCACCATCAATTTTCAATCGTCCACCTACAATGGCAGCAAAATGAAATACATCGTTGAAACGATCAAAATCAAGGTCATATTTATCCTGAATGAAACGTGGGTTTGTTCGAAAAGCAAACAGAAAATCCCTGAAATCACCTTTCCAGAAATAAAACCTTTCTTCTTTGCCGATGATCTCAATATCTTTAAATGTTTTACTTGTAAAGTCGTCAAGCCATTCAGAAGGATGTCTGCCTATAGAAAGGTCGTCCACCACAAATACTTTATCCTGGGTTGTTTTCAACAACCTTTTTACCATGTTCCTTCCAACAAATCCGCATCCGCCGGACACCAAATGTATATTCATCTAACTATTTTTTAAATTGATCTTTGATTTTATTTGATAATTACTTCTTTCAGGTGCATTTCGTGATACCATTTCCGCCAGGAACCCGGTTAAGAATAATTGCGTACCAATCAGCATGGCCAGCAATCCGAAATAAAATAGTGGTCGTTCAGTCATTTTATAGGCCGCCATAAAAAATTTTGCGTAAGCCAGGTAAGCGGCTATGACAAAACCAACGAAAAAAGTGAGACTTCCGATAGCGCCAAATAGATGCATGGGGCGCTGCCCGAAGCGGGAAACAAAATTGATGGATATTAAATCCAGGTAACCTTTAATAAACCGGTCGAGCCCGAATTTGGTGACCCCGTATTTTCGTTTCTGATGTTGAACGACTTTCTCTCCTATTTTCCTGAAACCTGCCCATTTTGCAATAACCGGAATGTACCTGTGCATTTCGCCATATACTTCGATACTTTGTACAACCTCCAATTTATAAGCTTTTAGTCCACAGTTAAAATCGTGCAGTTTAATACCTGATAGAATCCTTGTGGTCCAGTTATAAAATTTTGAAGTGAAATTTTTTATGAAGGGATCGTATCTTTTCTTTTTCCATCCCGAAACCATGTCAAAGCCCTCTTCTTTGATCATTTTGTACAGTTCAGGTATTTCATCAGGACTGTCCTGCAGGTCAGAATCCATGGTGATGACGACATCTCCTTTGACCACCTTAAAACCTTCATTTAGCGCAGCGGACTTTCCATAATTCCTACGGAAGCCCAGGGCTTTGATGTAGGTGTGTGATTTGGAAAGTTCTTCAATTACTTCCCACGACCTATCATTTGATCCGTCATCAATAAAAATTACCTCAAAAGAAAAATGATTGGACGTCATCACACGTTCAATCCAATCATTTAATTCTTTAAGCGATTCTTCTTCGTTATATAAAGGTATAACTACCGATATGTCCA
>JAZBOW010000007.1:0-2570 GCA_036351335.1 Bacteroidales bacterium
CAGGCAACATTAAAAGATCCGGGGAATCTGTTTGGAGGATTTGATGTTACTCAGCTGGAGGGAACTGACAAATTTGGAATTAAAGCAACCCTTGAAAAAAGGACGGGTGATATGGTCATTATCATTGCACAGGCAGAGCTTGAAAGTGATCAGGAGACAGACACCATGACAGAAATGAAAATGGAGCTGCAGTACTTATCTGATGATGATCCTACACATTTCCATATTTCCTTTTCTCCGAGTGTGGATGGAGGAGAGTATAAAGGAGCCATTGGGAGTAGCCTGATAATTGACGATTTAAAAATGATCTATGAATAGATTAGCCTTTTTCTTTGTTCTAAGTTTCGCATGGATTGGTATGGGTGCCCAGGAGAATCCTTGGCAGTTTAAAGCAACCGGGGGCATTGATATGGGGATGGCCATCCCCCTCCCTTTTTCTGCTGTCCCTGGCGAAGCCGAGGTAATGCCCAGGTTAATGCCCACTTTAGGCCTGGGTGCTCAATATTTTTTCAGTGACAAATGGAGCCTCGGCCTTGAAATCAATTATCATATCCTGGCCATTGACGGTGTCGTCAATGTTGTAAGTCAGCCTTTCTGGTCCGATGACAGATCTTATGCGACCTATTTTTCGGGAGAAGCAAATACAAGCACTGAACTTAGATTTTTAGAGTTCCCTTTGATTGCCCATTACCACATTAATGAGCGTTGGGCATTACATCTGGGTGCCTATTATTCGGTCATTTTGAAAGCAAAACTTGAAACAGAAGGAAAGAATGGGTGGTTGTCCATAAACAAGGAAGATACCGATAATGCCCCCTTACCAGGCACCCAGAATATGCTCTCCTCCTTAAATGATGAATTGGATAATTTTGATATTGGTGGCCTAATCGGTGTTTCTTACAACGTAATCCCCAGGCTTATTATCTGGGGACGTTTAAATGTAGGCTTGAAAAGTATTTTTAAGCCGGATTTCAACAACATCGACTATGAAATGTATCAAGTGCGCTTTAGTATGGGTACATCGTATTTCTTTTTAAAACGATAATATATGAGCGTATATCCAGCACATACAGGGCCTTGGCTTCCAGCGGTTTCAGAAAACTTGCCGTGTTCATTTTTGGAGGCAATAGAAGCATAAAGATATACGCCGAAAAGTTACGGAACCTCCTTGAAAATGGTGGTGTTGACTACTACGGAAACTTCAGATATCTGGGCTATAATCCTCCTTACCAATATATAGGAAGGAGGTATAAAGTAATTGTTTCCGAAAACTGGTCCGAAAAAAACCTGTAAACTTCTACCTTAATCTTATAATGAAAACCATAATACCTATCGCCATCATTCTAAGTTCTATTACTATGATCGCTCTAGATGTATATGACTTTTCTCTCAATAATAACCGAAACGATTGGTGCTTAGTAGATGACGGTGTAATAGGCGATCAAATGCAATCATCTGATGGTCGTGGTATCTTCCGGGGAGTTGTATCGCTCGAAAACAATGGGGGCTTCACATCCATCAGGCATCGCATAAATGATATCGAAACCACAGGAGAATGGCAGGAAATTGTTATCCCTTTCGACCAAATGTATCCCAGCTTCAGGGGTATGGAACTCGATTAGCAAGGAAGAAAGATTTTACCTCGAGATAGATACAATCTGGCCAGGTAAAGACTAAGAACTCAACAATCATTCATTCTAGAACGATTCCACATCCAAATGGTAAGCCCTTTAAGTAGTTCATATTCTTTGAATTGATCTGTTTTTTCTTTAAATTTTGGCATAACTAATGCCAGAAAAAATTATGCGCAATCTCATCATATCGATTTCAGCTCTCATTGCAGCACTTCTACTTGGATGGCTTTTTATTGATTTCCTGGTTGTACATCCACTGAGAATGTCCCTGTTCCTTACACTTACATTGCTCCTATTCGGCCTGATAATCGTGCTAATTAATGCCTTAAAACAAAAAAAGATCAGATGGATTGCTGTGATCATGGTCGTGCTGGCATTTTCTGCAGGATATACCGCAAATACAAAACGCTTCCTGAGCAGGGAAGATCCGCGTGCAGTTCCGGAAATTACCAGAAAAGCCACGCAAGTAACCAATGGACATACAGCCGTAGTCTATTTTACACATGGGGAACCTGAAACCTACAATCCCATCGGGTGGATCAACCAGTTCAATGAATTTGATAAACAAGAAATAAAATTTGTACCCTTTGTTGCGCGACCTTTCTTTGCCTATGTGCTAAGAAACAAATATCTGGAGGCAGGAAAAAGTATGCACAGGCAGGTCCACCATGAAATGATGCATACCCTGGAGCAGCAATTCCGGCTTGACGGAGATTCCACCACCAGGTTCTATATATCCTTCCTGGATGATGAACCACGTCCGGATGCAGCTGTTATCGAAGCCCTCAACGACGGCGCCGATACCATTATTGTGCTACAAGTATTTCTGACCATCTCCAATCATACTGCCGAAGGTCAGCACCTGATTAAAGACCTCGAAGTGGAAAGGACCCTTGGTGTACCAGTTGTCTTTACTGAACCTATGTGGAGTTCTGA
>JAZBOW010000008.1:0-23300 GCA_036351335.1 Bacteroidales bacterium
AGTACTTACAAAGTGTAAAGGAAATTTATAGACTTCAGGAGTGCTAAGGTTTTCTGTACTAAATGTGAATACTTTATTTACCGTATATGTGTGCCAGCATTTATAAAGGGAATCAGGATTTGGAAATATCTTTAATGTCCATTTGTCAAAAATATATTTCACCTTAAAATCAACATTGTATTCATACGTTGCTTTAAGTCGCCATAAGAAATAGTTTGTGTCGTGAATCGCTTCTTTTGTATTCACATAAAACTGGTAGCCTATTTTGCTATATAATTGGTTTGGGTTGTGTTTTGTTTCAATTTCAGTGTATACTGATTCTATTTCGGTTGGTGCATTTAGTCGCTCGAAAGAAGATTCATAGATTTGATTTGAAGGAGTTCGAATAATGAGCTTATAACTTCTCCCTATGATTCCTATAAAACTATCGGAAGAAGCGTAAGTGCCGGGTGTTGATTCAGTGAGATTCTCAACACTGCCGTAGTTATCCTTTAGAGAAACCTCACATCCTGTAATGGGTGTATTTTCAACCGTATAAATTCTGGATGCAAATGAAAGTTTAATAAGGCAAGGATTGCTATTTGTGATATGACCATCTACTGCTAACAGTCGCTCATCACTGGCGTTAATTTTTGGCCAGTATGTTTCATTACATGATAATATGACAGTAAATGCGGGAGAAAAAGCAACAAAGCGTACATTATTTAAGATGCATGATTTCAATATACTGCGAGTTTGAAACAAATTTAATTTACGAAGTTCTCTTTATATAATTTTTTATCTAAGCTGCAGAAACTAGTATATAACTGACAATTTATGAGGTATAAGCTGCGCATTGTCTATATATTCTTGTCAGTTATTATGTTGGATCATACAGGTGGGAGATTTTATTTGCAATCGTTAATTATCAAAAATAGATTTGATCTCGTTTATTAAAAAATAAAAATAGTAATTAAATGAGGCATTTAATATCAACCTTAGTCATGATACCATTCTTAATTGTGTGCAATTGCAAGACATTCTCACAAGAAAATTATAAATATCGAGAAAATGAAAGTGAAAATAAATATAGAATAAGTAGTGATGAGCTAGCTCTTGGTGATAAGTTAGAGGATTTGGCAAAACAATTAGACTTTCCCGGTTTTTCAGCTTGTGTTTTATCTCATGATCAAATAATATGGAATAAAAATTATGGTTATGCAGATATAGCAAATGGTATACCGGCAACGACAAATACTTCATATCATTGCGCATCATTAACAAAGTCATTTTCTTCAGCTGTTATTCTCCAATTGCAAGAAGATGGGTTGCTTGACCTAAATGAAAATGTATTGCCCAGTCTGTACTCAATTTTGAAGCAATACGGAATAGAAATAAATGAATCTGTTGGTGAGATTAAAATTAAACACTTGCTGTCGCACACTTCAGATAATCCTGTGGGTACATATTTTAGGTATGACGGGGATAGGTTTTCATTGCTTTCAAAAATTATTTTTGATGCAACTAATTGTCAACTTCAGGATCATATTCTAAAAATTCTTACGTTAAATAATATAAATAACACAGTTCCTGTTACATACTTGTCAAACTATCCTGAAATTAAAACCTTGTTGGCAAGACCTTATACATATGATAGTTTGGGAAACATGTTGATTGGGAATTATGCAACCCAATTTAATGCAGCAACAGGGTTAATTTCTTCGGTGAATGATCTGGCTTCTTTTATTGGTAAATTAGATAATCAACTTATCATCAGCGAAGAATCAATGCAACTTGCAAATATGCCCTTTAGGTTTAAAACCGGAAACTATTCAAACTATGGAATAGGATGGTTTGTTGAAAATTTCCATGATGTAAAATTGATATGGAACTTTGGATATGGATATTGCACTTCAGGAATGATACTTAAAATCCCGGAATTCGATCTGACATTTATCATTTTATCAAACTGTGACAGGCTTAGCAAACCTTTCCCGATAGGATTGCCGCAAGTTTCTGTGCTGGAATCTCAGTTCGCATTGGAATTTTTTAAGGCTTTCATTGTACCGCGTATTTATAAGGATCCTATTCCGGATATAGACTTGGAGAAGACATTTTCAGAAATAGAAAATGAGATTTCAAGAGTTCATAATCAGGGTATTAGAGAGTTATTGTCCTATGAATTAAAATCATCCTGGAATATCTCAAGAATAACTGGAGACTCAAACCAGCAAGAGAAATTATTTAATGTTTATTCTCAATCATTTTTAAATGAGAAAGTTATTAAAAAAAATATTCCTGTCGAATTAGTAAATATTTCAGAAGTTAATGCTAAGGGTTTATTTACCCAGAAATTTGAACTGGAGAATAATGCCCTAATCAGGATAAATGCGATTGCTGATGGTGGTTATTGCAATTATTTTGGTATGTATGATCAGGTATGGATAGAGAATAATGAGAGTAACACAGAAATTTGGCGGATGAATGCTGAACATACAGAGTGCGGAGGTGGGCATCCTAGAAATCGTTTTGCTGATCTAATTCTAGAATTAGAAGCTGGAAATTACACAGTATATTTCGATAATAGACAATCACCTTACAACCATTTTTTAAATCATTGGGAAGCATTTCCTCCTGATGATTTGTTTTGGGGTATTCGAATTGATTTTATTCAAAAGTTATAGTTGTATTTCAATTTAAAATTTGATAGTATGAAATATGTTGTTTTTCATGTAATGTTGTGTGTTTTATGTTTTATTCAAATTGATCTGCTGGCGCAAAAAGAGAAGTTACCGAGAAAATATAAAGATTACCAAAAATTTATGATAAAAGTTAATCAGTATGAAAATGACAACAATTTTAAAGCTGCCAGGGATCTGATTATTTACAACAAGAAGTTTTACCATGAAAATAGTTTCGAACTCTTGAAGGAATTGATTTATATTAATGAGAAACTAAGCCGATACGATGATAACCTTGGCCTTTTTATAAAAGGAAACCAATTAGGCTATTTTTTTTTATTGCATCCGGCATTACCCAAGTATAAGCCTTATTTGCAAATGGATGGGTTTAACGAACTTGCCAGATCAGATGCCGAGTTGCGTGCCAAAGCTATTGGACAATCAACAACTTTGTACGCGCTTGAAATACCTAAAAAATATAAAAGTAATAACTATTACCCCGTTATCTTTATATTTCATGGGGGAGGTAGCAATCTTCAAAAGGTGATGAACCACTGGTCATCAAAAGTGCTCAATAAAAATTTCATTAAAGTTTTTTTGCAATCTTACAGGTATTATGATTCTGACACATTTGGTTGGAAGTCTGGAGATGAGCGAGCAGATAGTGACATTCTGAAAATATACAAAGAAGTATCTAAGAGCTATCGAATTGACTCAACTAGAATATATGTAGCTGGTATTTCTGCTGGAGCAACCTATGCCATAGATATGGCATTTCGAAAAGTAATTCCGGTTGCTGGAATTATAGCATTTTGTCCAGGTTTGCCAGAAGATTTAGTTGCTGAAAGTTTAGAGGAAGATAAACTCAGGCATTTGAAAGCGTATATTGTAAGTGGTGAGAATGATTATTACCTGGGAAAGCAAAGACAAATGACAGAAATATTTGATTCTATCGGTTTTCAGTATAAACAAGTTATTATTGATGAAATGGGACATCAGTATCCAAAGCATGAGAACTTTTATATTGATCAGGGAATCAAATATATTGAAAATTAGAACGAATGAAGAAAATAGTAAAATTCAGCGGCTTTTTTGTGTTGATCGTTTTATTTGCATGCAGTAATAAATCATGGGTTGAGCACAATGATAAACTCACCATTCTCCATCTTTATGGAACACCTTATGAAAGAGGAGTATTTCATGGCAAAACTTTAAAGAATGAAATTGGTAAAATTACCGGAAGATGGATCAATGAAGTGGAAGATAATGGTAAAATTAATTTTGAGAACGTTATTTTAGAGTTTTATTCAACTACAACTATTGTTGACAGTTTGAAAAAATACACCCCGGAATTATTGAATGAAGTAAAAGGCATTTCAGATGGATGTGGAATAAATTATGAAACCATTCTTGCCTTTCAATTAAGCGAAGAAATTGAATTGTTTCTAAATGATAATAAAGGAAATAAATGCACAGCAATAAGTATTAATAATTTAGCTGACGGGTCAACTATTGTGGCACAGAATATGGATCCGCCATTGTATCTTCATGGTTTTCCTGTAGTCCTGCATATAATCGAAAATGAGATTGAGAGTTACGTATATACGTTCCCAGGATTTATCGGGTTGGATGGAGTTAATTCAAAAGGAATAGCATTGACATGTAATGGGATTTCAATGCTTAATAAAAGCAATGGGGGGTTACCAGTATCTTTTATTGTTAGAAAAATATTGAATTTCGAATCTCCACCTGATGCTTACTACTTCATAAACTATATTCAACATGCTACGCCACAGGCATATATACTTGGATTGGCTGATTCAGCAATTTGCCTTGAATGTTCTGGTTTGGGTTGCGTCAAGTACGAAACTTTTCCTGAGACGGGTATCAATTTGCACACAAACTTTTCAATAGCCAATCATGACTTTAACAAAAACTATATAAAGCTGCTTCATTCATTCGGGAAAACGACTCAGGATCCATATTTCTGTCCTCGTTTCTTTCTTGCATACGATCTGATTGTAGAAAGTGAATATGCTTTAGATGTCGAGAAAATTAAAGATATATTAAGTATGAGAGCTCCCGATATACACCCAATCAATAACGACGAGACTTATGGTACGCTAATCATGGAGTTAGGTAATTCGCCTTTCCTATTGCTAGCACCAGGGAGACCGGACGAAACCGTATTTATAAAATTTAACTTTTCAAGTAGTAAATAGATACGCAAAATGAATTTCATAAAATACTTCGTTCAAATAAGTTGCATCTGTGTTTTAATATTGAACTGCAAAGGCAGTGTAAAGGACGAGAAAGTAAAACTCGGTTTCAAAGAAGAACTTATTCAATTGCATGGAATTGATACTAGAAACAGTTCAATTGATATTAGTTCCATCAAAGCTAATCAGGGGGCTAAGCTTACTTTGGAAACAATGGACCAGTTATTCGAAAGGCCGTATTCAATTCCTGATGTGTTTGATAACTTCAATCAATCTGTCATGAATTCAATTTCGAATATTACCTATATAGTTCATTTGGGTTATCGATTGTTAGGTGCTGTTTCAGGAGGTTTTGGACCTCCCGTTAGAGGTCAGGATGATCGGGTTCCGAACATAAAAGATGAAGATGAGCTTAATCAATACATTAATGATTTAAAAAACAGAAATGTTTTGCTTGATGATATAAAAGGAATGAGAAGTTGGCAGCAAATTAATATGACTACTAAAGTGATGGTAGTGAGAATTTTATTCATAATGGAGCAAAATGAGCATTTGATGAAGTCATATCTAATGCCAATACGAGGGAGTGAAAGACATTTATTAAGTAATGGAACAGATACATTAGTGAATTTTTATGAAAAATATTTTGAGATATGGAATAGGAGGCAGTTGTATGATTTCAAGACAATTAGTGTTTTAGAAGAGCTTGATATGACAAAACTTTCATATGTTTCCAGGAGGATCATAGAGCAATTAAACCAAGTAGTTGGTGCACATGAAGTTTTCCTTGAGTCAAATTTTAATAGTTGCGAATTTGAAACTAAATTTGGTAGAGTTGGCATTTTTGGTTGTGAAAACCATAAAATTAAAGGAGGGTATTGTCTTACTGTTGATTTAGGTGGAAACGATATCTATACAGGAAGTATTGCATCAGCAAAATTTAACAAATTGCCAATAGCAATTTTACTTGATTATGGAGGTGACGATATTTATACAGATGGGTCTGGCTTTGGAAAATTAGCTTGCGGTTCCTTTGGAATATCAATTTTAAGGGACTTTTTGGGTAATGACAGATATGAATCAAATGGTGAAGGAATCGCAAGAACATTAGCTGGGTGTTCAATTTTGATTGACGAGAATGGTGATGATCAATACAGTTGCAATGGTAATTTCTCTATGGCCTCTTCTCATTTTGGTCTTGCCTTGCTGCTTGATAAGCATGGAAATGATATATATGAATCAGGAAGTTATGCATTAGGTTTTGGAGGGACTAAAGGCATTGGATTGTTTATTGATGCAGCTGGTAATGACACATATAACTCAAAGGATCCTGGTAAATCGTCATTTATAATGGGCTCTGCAAAAGGAAGGTGGGCAGAAGCGACAGATGGTATGAGCTTAGGTGGTGGGTATGGTGTATTTATTGATGTTAATGGTAATGATATTTACAATTCTAACAGTTTCAGCCAGGGGGCAGCGTATTTTTTATCAATGGGTTCATTTTACGACGGGGGAGGTGATGATGAGTTCAATGTATTAAGTCATTCTCAAGGATATGCTGCTCATTTCGGGTTAGCAAACTTTCAAGACTTAAAAGGTAATGATACTTATAATAAGCATTCAGGTTTGGAGCAAGTAACTCAAATAATGGGTAGTGGTAGGGATCTTTCTGCTGGTTTTTTCAGAGATGATCAAGGTAATGATGTTTATTACTTTGGCAATAGATCGGTAGGAGTCGGAGATATGAATGGAATTGGTTTTTTTATGGATGCACATGGTGATGACATTTACTATTGGATTAAAAACAAGATAAATAAGAATAGCGGTTCAATGGGGGTACGAGAAGGAGTGGCGTCAAATCAACATATGACCAGCAGAATATTTGAGAATCAAACAATATCAAGTGGTTATTATATAGATGAAAATGGTAATGACAAACTTAATTTTCAACTGATTGATTAGTTAAGTAATAATCTTTTTTGTTTTCTATCTAATAATCCAGTACTAAATTAATTGAAGTTGCACGAGATATCTTGTGACTTAGGAGGCGGAAGCATGTTTCAAAAAAACTGTATCCATATAAAAATTATTATTGTCTTTGTTGCACTATCTATAATAAATGCAAATGGAAATAGATTGTTGTCTTGCACGGCTATATGCACTGGAAATGGCGAGAGCTTATTTCTGGCTAAAAATTTTGATTGGGAAATAGACAAGGGTTACCTTGTTGTGAATTCAAGGGGAGAGGAGAAAATTACATTTAACAATAGTGTTTTTAAAAAAACCTGGGTATCTGAATATGGGAGTGTTACATTCACTCAATATGGTAAAGAATTCCCCTTAAGTGGCATGAATGAAGCCGGACTTGTTGTTGAAGAATTGTCAACTACTTCAACGCTAAATGATAATTCTGAAAATCATATTTTAATCAATGAATTTCAGTGGATACAATATCAGCTTGATATGTTCTCATCGGTCAGGGAAGTTCTCATTCATCTTGATCAGTTTTCTATATCAACGTTATTATTTCCAGTGCACTATATAGTCGCTGATCGGAGTGGTAATGTAGCTGTAATTGAGTTGGAGGCTCAAGGTTTTAAATATTATACAGATAAAGATCTTCCATTCAAAGTATTGAGTAATAACAAGTATGCCGAGTCTTTAAGGTATCTTAGAAACTTTGAAGGGTATGGTGGGGACATGCCCATTCTCAATAGGAAAGAATCATGTGAAAGATTTGTAAAAGCTGCTGATATGCTATTAAAAAACGACCTTCAGCCTAATTCTAATGAGATGTTCTTAATGCTTGACACACTGAAACAGTCAGATACACGATGGAGTATTGTTTATGATATATCTAACTTGAAGATCTATTACAAGTTTCATTTTTGCGTATCGAAAAAATGCATCGATTTAAAAGGTATAGACTTTACAGGATTTAATGGAACTCGAGGAAGTAATCTCTCAAATTGTAATGTTCTAAATGAGAATGATCTAAAACCATTGACAAAATTAGATAATGAAATGCTTGTTGAAGCTGTGATTGACTCTATGTCAAAGGAATTCGAAGTAACTGATAAATTAAAGACACTTAAAAGGATGGTCTTATATGGAAACCAGTTTTTAAGTGAATGAAATAAAATCAAATAACTAAGAAATGAAAATAATGGTAATAAAGAAAAAAGCAACAGGTATTTATATGATGGTGATTGGTTTGTCAGTTATCGTTGCGTGGATGATGATTCTTGGTTTTGAAAGTCCAAAGGAAGGTAAAATAGAACTCATATTTCATCTTATTTCTGAGTTTGTAATGGCTTCAATTTGTATTGTTGGAGGACTTGGACTTTTATTGGATAGGGAGCGAAGTAAATTAATTATATCGTTTGGGTTGGGGGCCTTAATTTATTCAATTATTAATGCATCCGGGTTTTATTTGGAAAATGGGAGTATAATAACAGTAATTATATTTATCGTACTGTTGCTAGTTTCCATAATGATTGCATATAGAATTCTAAAGAGTACAAATAATTTGTATGTATAAATGTGTGCTATTGAAAATAAAAAAGCCTTTACGTTTATTCGCTTCGCTCAAATGTCTTTTTTCATTCTTATTCTAATGAATGTGGCATTTAACGCCGACCTTAATCATTTTTTTGAAGCAAGACCATATAAGGGAGGATTAACTTCGTTGATCCTGAATAGGGGGTAGGCCTAAACGAAAAGCCTGTATTCGCTTCGCTCATAGCCTTTTTTTAGTTCATGGCCTTATAAATGCAAGCATTCAACACCATAGAACTAAAAAAGCCCTGCTTTTTCAAGCAAGGCTTTTCGTTTGTCGGGGTGGCAGGATTCGAACCTGCGACCTCCTGCTCCCAAAGCAGGCGCGCTAACCGGACTACGCTACACCCCGGAATAGGTGTGGGTGTGAGTTTGGGTGTGTGTGTGGTTGAAAACACATTTGGTGTAAATGAGGGTGCAAAAGTATAAAAATTTTAATACGAACCACATTATTTTGTATAACTTCTGTACATCCCCAGCAGCATCTTCGAAACCTGTTCATACTTTTCATAAAAGCCCGCATATTCTTCATCCATGATATGCCCATTATCAAAGGTAATTTGAAGCAAGGCCACAGATTCATTTACACTTCCCCTTGCCATGGTAATAAAGTGCTTTTTGTTGTTTACGGAAATTCTGCCTGTTCCTTCTACCAGGCTCAGCATCACGCCTAAAGTGGCCCTTTTCCATTGGTCTTTAACAACCGGTTCAATTTTTTCCGACCTATTTAAAAAATAGAAAACCTCGAAATTTAACTTCCTGATTACCTGGTAAACATCAAGTTTTTCAAAATCGAACACATTTATGGAATTAATGATAAGAAAATATAAAAGTAAAAGATTTGTGTATTTACACACCCACACTCAAACACACACCCTTTTCGCGGAGAGAGGGGGATTCGAACCCCCGGTACCCTTTAGAGGTACGGCAGTTTAGCAAACTACTGGTTTCAGCCACTCACCCACCTCTCCGTTTGTTGGAATACCAACATGCTGCATTTATAAAAAAATAATGAACTTTGTCCGCTTTCTGTTCACTGGTTCAGTCTCTTCAAAAACGGACTGCAAAAATAGATAATTGATGTTCATCTCCAAATTTTTTTTACCGAATTCCTTATTTTTTCTTTCTTCTTAGGAAGATTTGTTGGCGGATTATCTCAAAAATGAAGTCGAATTATCAATATAGTATAATCAATTAATTATTCTTTCAGGAGATGAAATTAACATTAATTATGAAAGTGGTACGGTAAAGGATGCTAAAAAAACCTTTACTTTTGCCGCGCTTCCTGAAAAACTGGTGAAAGTTTTTGAAGCCAAAAGACTTGTGAATTTTATAAAAGAAAACGCCTAAAGACTAAAAACTACTTTACGTCTTAAACTAAGTGATGCAAAAAAAGGTCAGCTATCTTCTTATACCGGTATTATTAATAATAGGCTACCTGATACTCAGCTTTAAATTGCCAAAGTATTCGGGTCAGTATGTATTTATGGTACTACTGTTTCTGGCGGATCTATACTTATGGACATCGGTAAATAAACAGATATTCAGTTACAGGAAATGGTTAAAATCATTGGTGGTTTTTGTTTACTGGTTGCCATTGATCATGGTCATTGGTTTAATGGGAGCTTCTATTTTTGTACCTATCATTGACTGGAATGACCAGTTTCGAACTTTCCTTCTGGGACTCATCCTTATATTTTATGCTGCCAAAATACTTCCAGTCGTATTTCTAATCCTGGCAGATATCGTCAGGGTGATCGATAAAATATTTGCACTTTCCAAGAAAGAAGAAAGGGAGAAAATTGAAGAAGAGGGCATTACAAGAAGTAAATTTTTGCAATATCTTGGATTTATTTCTGGGGGACTCGTCTTGGGGACCATGTTTACGGGTATGTTTAAATGGGTATATGATTTTAAAGTGTTTGAGCACAAGATAAAACTCACCAATTTACCTGCAGATTTTGAAGGCATGAAGATCGTCCAGATTTCTGACATCCATTTAGGGAGCTGGAACCTGATAAAGCCACTGGAAGAGGCTGTTGCAATGATCAATGAAATGGAAGCCGACCTGATCCTTTTTACCGGCGATCTGGTCAATTTCTCAACAAATGAAGCCTATCGATTTGAAGAAACGCTTGCTAAGCTAAAAGCAAAAAAAGGCGTATTCGCCACGCTTGGAAATCATGATTATGGCGATTATGTGACTTGGCCAACTGAAGCCGATAAAGAAAGAAACCTGCAGGATTTATTTGACTTTTTTAAAAGGATTGGCTGGAAGTTACTTAAAAATGAAAATGAGATCATTGCATCCCCGTCAGGAAAGCTTGCTTTAATTGGCGTTGAAAACTGGGGTGCCAGCCCGCGTTTCCCAAAATACGGAGATATTGAAAAAGCCATGATAGGTACCGAGGATGCAGCAGTCCGTTTGCTGATGACACACGACCCATCGCACTGGGACGAAATTATCGTACCAAACAACTATCCCATCGATCTTTCCATGTCAGGTCATACCCACGGATTTCAATTTGGTATAGAAACACCAGGTGTCAAGTGGAGCCCGGCCAAATGGCTGTATAAAAACTGGGCCGGATTGTATCAGGATGAGCAATCGGGTCGTTACCTATATGTAAACCGGGGACTAGGTGTAATAGGTTATCCCGGGCGCATTGGTATTTTGCCCGAAATAACCAAATTTGAACTTGTCAGCTAAAAGGACTATTTCGTAAATACTTTCTGAAGCAATCCACCCACAGCTTCGCCACCTTTTTTGTCAACATAATCAACCAAAATTGGGGTAAACATTCCAACCATATCCTGGCTCAGCCCTAATTTGTCAAATGCAGAAGTTACTGCCGGCATGCCGACTAATGATTGGGTGGCTTTTCCGAGCATTCCGGTGCTCTTACCTCCAAGGGAAGGTATTGCACCCAAATAGCCATCCATATCAGGAACAGCACCTGCTACCTGGTCAAATTCTTCTTCTGATAGTTCTTCTTTGGCGTAATTGAACAATGCACCAGCGCCGCCTTTGGCTTGTTCATCTGTGATATCAAGATCTTTTGTTAACGAATTGATGAGTTCATCCTGGTCTGCCTGGCAATAGCTGGCTGCTACAAATAGGAAAAAGAATGTGGATAGTAAAGTAATTGTTTTCATGATGATTATAGTTAGTTAAAATAATTGCCGCTAAAATAACTAAAATATATCTCGTAGTGAATTGGAAGATTTCATTATGAATTCCTCGGATAAATGCTGTCATTTTTGATTGAAAACAACGTTAATAAACAAAATGCAGTAACTTTTATATTTTAATTCCGTCAATATGATTAAAATCATAGATTTTAGTATATTTGAAAGGCCTTAAATGGCGTGAGAATTCGCAATCATTATTAAATTAAATAGCTAAAAAATTGATTCATTTTTTGAAACGTTCTCCCGCATCATTTTTAAATCTTCTACTTACTATTTTCTGGGTATTTGTAATCAGCATTCCTCATGAAGTTAAAGCACAGGAGAATGCCCCGGATATTAATGGTAACCTGCAATCACTGGTATTACACACTGATAGTTTGCTTGGTGCAGATGATGAGTTGGTGAACGGGAAAATTTATATTCAGAAAAACCTTCTGGCTGAAGGACATCCTTTTTTTCTGACCAATGCATGGCAACCAGCCAGTATTATTATTAATGGAAAGCTGCATGATGGTCTTTTCCTGAAATACGATATACATGCAGATGAAATTGTGTTAAAGGCAGAACGAAAAAGAGGAGGTGCTTCAGTAATTTCGTTGAATAATGAGTTCATAGAATCTTTTTATTTGAAGGATCGATACTTTACTAATTCAATGGCTTTTGATGTAAAAGGTATAGAAACTGATTTTGTGGAACCACTTTACCAGGGAAGTTTTATTTTTTTCGTGAGCTATAAAAAGTCGTATAATAATGATTACAATACAAAAACGCCCTATGGCAGTTACGGAAAAACAACCACATCATATTTTATTCTGGAAGATCACCAACTCAGTTATATTTCATCAAAAAAAGCCATGCTGAAATATTTCGATCCGTATAAAAAGAGCATCAAAAAGTTTATGAAAAAGAGTAAAATCAAGTATAGTAAAGCATCCTTCGGGCAATTGCATAATTTGATGCAATATTGTGACGAATTAACTAAAGGGAAGTAAAATGAATTTCATAAAAAGTATACTTCTTTTTGGCCTCATTACCATATCCTTTGTGCTCAATGGACAGCAGATCAGGACCGTTCTTATTACAAAGTCGTATGATGGGCTAAGCTGGAATGATTTTGTAAAGAAAGCGGAAAAGCAACACCATTTAAAATTCTATTACGACACAGATAGTATACCTGACCTCAAAATAGATGTTTATCGTGATAGTGTTTCATTAATTTCGGTACTTAACAGGAATTTGCGTCAATATGAATTTCGGGTGGCGATGGATGCCAACGACAACATTTTTATTACAAAGAATTACGAGATTCACACGATGCTCGCCGAGGGTTTTTTTGATGCTGTTCAGCCTGAAGAAGAGATCGATACATCAGATTTAAAAAAGCTGGAAGAAACCGGTTACCTGAAAACGAGAAAAGAATATGTAACAAGTAAAGTAACCATTGGTTCGAAGAAAAAAGGTGTGGGGAGTAAATATTTCACCGTTTCAGGTTATGTAACGCATGCCAGGGATGCAAGTCCGGTTATTGGCGGAACCATCTATGTAAAAGAACTGGAAACCGGCACGGCCACAGACGACGATGGTTATTACCAGATAAAACTTCGCAAGGGTAACTACACATTTGTGTATAATAGTATCGACAGTAAAGAGCGAACCTACCTGGTAACCGGGTATTCAGACGGGAAACTGAATGTAGACCTGGATCCTGATCAGGTTGAACTGGAAGAAGTAGAAATCTACTCTGAACGCGATGATAATGTGAGGGGGATACAGATGGGTTATATTAAAATGGATGCTAAAGACATTAAGGAGATACCCGTTGTGTTGGGAGAGCAGGATATCCTGAAGGTGGCATTGCTGATGCCGGGCGTGCAAACAGTTGGAGAGGGGTCTTCAGGATTTAATGTGCGGGGCAGCCCGGCTGACCAGAATATGTTTTACCTGAGTGAGATACCTGTGTATAACTCTTCTCATTTCTTCGGCTTTTTCTCCGCTTTTAGTCCGGATATTGTGGATGAGTTTACACTTTACAAGAGCAATATTCCCGCTTTATACGGTGGCAGGCTTTCTTCCATATTTGATATTGCCGGTAAAAATGGCAACCAGAATAAATTCTCAGCCAGAGGAGGAATAAGTCCCATAACCGCACGTTTGATGGTGGAAGGGCCGATAGTTAAAGATAAATTGTCATACCTCGCCGGGGTAAGAGCTACATATTCTGACTGGGTGTTGCGAATGGTGAAAGATCCTGATGTGAAAAATAGCGAAGCCGGATTTGGCGACGCTTTTGTAAATCTGACATACAATGTCAATAAAAAGAACAGGATCAGTATTGATGGTTATTTCAGTCTTGATAATGCTGATTTAACCAACCAAACGCGTTTTGAATACCAGAATTTAGGCGGTGCCATATCATGGTTTCACCTGTTCAATCATAAGCTCAGCATGGAACTTTCGGGAAGTATTAGTAATTATGCTTTCCAGGAACAAAACCAGGAACTCGAAATAGCGGCATATGATCAAAATTATGCACTTAACCATACTGAAGCTGACCTCCGTTTTAATTATATGCCCAATGATCAGCATGTGATCACCGCAGGTATCGGATCGGTTTTGTATAATATAAATAATGGCGAATTTCTGCCATTGAATAGTGCTTCACTTGTGGTCCCAAAATACCTGGGTGAAGAAAAGGGATTAGAGTCGAGTGTTTACTTAAGCGATGAATGGAAACCATGGCCTAGCCTTACTATTTATGGTGGATTGCGTTATAATTATTATACACAATTAGGCCCAAAAACAGTATACGATTATATGGATGGCAAACCGAGAGCGCCAGAAAACATAATGGATACAGTGTACTATTCAAATAATCAGATTGTTAAATCATACAATGGGCTTGATTACAGGTTTGCGGCAACATATCTTATTAATCCAGATATGTCGGTAAAAGCGAGCTATAACCGGCTGCACCAGTATATTTTTATGTTAACCAATACGATTGCGCTTGCACCAACTGATAAATGGAAACTGGCCGATTATTATATTGAACCGATGGTGGGCGATCAGTTTTCTTTAGGTTTTTATACCAATCTTGGTAAAAAACGGATGCTGGAGGTGTCTATCGAAGGCTATTATAAAAAAGTAAAAAACCTGGTTGAATATAAAGATGGTGCCAACCTTGTTGTCAATCAGTACCCGGAACGCGATATTCTGCAAGGAAAACTTAATTCATATGGTATCGAGATCATGCTAAAAAAGACATACGGCAGGTTAAATGGTTGGGTCAATTATACCTATTCACGTTCACTGGTGCAGGTTGTTGATGAGAATACCGGTGAGTTTAATAATTTTGGTATTGAATATCCTGCTAATTGGGATAAACCGCACGCCTTCAATATTGTAGCAAATTATAAAATATCGAAGCGGTTGAGCTTTTCAGCCGACATAGTGTATTCAACTGGCCGCCCAATTACCTACCCGACAGCTATTTATTATCAGGATGGACAGCAAATATTGCATTATTCACTGAGAAATGAATACCGCCTGCCAGATTATTTCAGGGTAGATGCCTCCGTGATATTGGAAGGCAACTTGAAAAAGAAGAAATTTTTACATGGTTCGTGGATATTCTCTGTGTATAACCTGACTTCAAGAAAGAATGCCTATTCGATTTATTTCACAACAGATGGCGGCCACATACAGGGCTATAAACTATCCATATTCGGTGTGCCCATTTTTTCATTAACCTACGACTTCAAACTCGGCAATTACAATGATTAAACGCATTTTAATAAGCCTGTTCTGTTTGATTTTCCTATTGCATTCATGCCGGGAAGAATATTTCGCTGATATTGATAAATATGAAGATATCCTAGTGGTGGATGGAACAATTACCAATCAACCCGGTCCATATGAAATCAGGCTGTCAAAATCATCACCCATTAACAGACCTGAGCTGAAACCTTTTGCCGGCGCACAGGTTACTGTTCTTGATAACTTGGGAAATGAAGAAATCTTTACCGAAGTCTCACCCGGCATTCACGTAAGTGAGGAGGATGGTATGCAGGGTGTTGTTGGTAGAAAGTATAAAGTTGTCATCGCAACAGCAGCGGATGATGTATATGAGTCAGACTTTCAGGTATTGCAAGACCCAACTGGAATTGGTGATGTGTATGCCGAAATTGAAAGTAAAAACTCCAGCGATCCTTTTTATCCAACATACGGCTACCAGTTTTATGTCGATTCTGAAAGTTCGGAAGCCGACACGGTGAATTTGATGTGGCGACTAACAGGTACATATAAATATCAGTCAGATTTTTATATACGCTATTACTATGACTATGGGTTGCATGAATTCCCGGATGCCGATTCATTATATACTTGTTATAAAACCGATGTTATTCAGGGTATTTATACCTTTAGTACAGCCGGATTAATGGATAACGAAGTAAAACGGTTGCCTTTAAATTATGTGACTACAGATACCCGGATGCTATCAATTCGGTATAGTTTACTGGTAGAGCAATACACGCTTCCCAGTGAGGCTTATGAGTACTATAATAACCTGCAGACAATAAGCGCACAACAGGGATTGTTGTATGCACAACAGCCCTTTCAAGTGAGGGGAAACCTGAAAAATGCTACCCGGCCGGAAGAACCCATTCTAGGTTATTTTCTAGTTGCAGGAATGGCGCAGAAAAGAATTTTTGTAAACCGGCCGCCATCAGACAAAGTGGAATTTTATTACGGAGAGTGTGTGCTGTCAGAGGCTGATTTTGAAGCCTATGGGTATATTCGCTGGACTGACAGAAGAACCTGGCCGCTTTATGTTACTACGAGTACAAGCGGAAGAAGAGCTCTGACGCATCAGGACTGCGTGGATTGCAGAAAACTAGGTGGGATTATAGAGAAGCCTGATTTTTGGATTGACGACTGATATACTGTAAATGCTATTGCTGAAAAATGCTACAAAAAATCAAATGATTTCATCAACACAAAAGATAGTAAAACTTATACTTGGATTGGTACTCTTATCAATAGTCAATCATAGTTGTGTTGATGAATATTGGCCTGATATTGACAGCTATGATAAACTTATTGTGATTGATGGTATGATTACCAACCAACCAGGTCCTTATGAAATCAGGTTGTCAGTTTCAAGTACAATCAGCAGGCCTGAACAAACACCTTATTCAGGCGCTCAGGTAGTCGTTGCGGATGACATCGGCAATGAAGAAGTATTTGTAGAGATTGCACCGGGCATTTACAAGAATTCAACGGATGGACTACATGGTATTACTGGTAGAAAATATAAAGTGATTATTAGAACACCTGATGAAAAGGAATATGCATCTGCATTTCAGGAATTACAGAATCCTGTTAAAATAGCCAATGTATACGCGGAAATTGAAAGTCGGGAAACTACTGATGAGTTCCGCACGGAATACGGATACCAGTTTTATATTGATTCAGAAACTGCTGAAAAAGATTCAACTTATCTTATGTGGCGTGCCATAGGCACATATAAATACCAGTCCGATTTTCTGATCAGGTACATGTACGACCGGCGGGTGATCACTGTTTTTCCACAACCCGATTCATTCTATACTTGTTATGCTGATGATATAAACACAGGCATTTTTACTACCGATCTTTCAAAATTAACTTCCCCTGGGGTGATCCATTTTCCATTGAATTTTGTAAATACTGATACCCGTCGACTTTCTATAAAATACAGCCTTCTCGTAAAACAATATACCATGTCTTACGATGCTTATAATTATTATAGTAAGTTAAGCGATGTGAATACCCAACAAGGGGCATTGTATGCGCAGCAACCCTACCAGATAAAGGGAAATGTTAAAAATGTATTGAACGAAGAGGAAGCATTGCTTGGCTATTTTATTGTATCTGCTTCAGATGAAAAGAGAATATTTGTGGAGCGACCTCCAGCCAGCCAGGTAAAATTTTATTATGGCATTTGTGAAATTGATGATGGCGATTTTGATGCTTATAAATATATCAGAACAACACCGAGTAATACATGGCCATTGTATGTAACAACTGATGCTGTTGGGCATAGGGCGCTAACCGATCAGTCCTGTGTGGATTGCAGGAGAAAAGGAGGGAGTACTGATAGGCCGGAATATTGGGTAGATTAATATTGTGACCATAATTAATGATGTGATTATAGATGCTCGATGAAAATTTTTGTGAACAATAAAATATTTTTTTTACCTGGTATTGTTCTACTATCGGTGAGCTTAACAGCCTGCATTGATAAATACTGGCCGGAAACCGAATTTAAATATGAAAGGATGATTGTTGTGGAAGGTATGATATCAAATACGCCAGGACCCTATACTGTTTATTTGTCTTTGTCTTCATCAATTGATGATCCTGAATTTATACCGTTATCAGATTATTCAGTTATAATATCTGATGACCAGGGTAATTCTGAGTTACTTTCACATATTGGGGGCGGTATTTATCAAACTGCCTCGGATGGCATCCGGGGTGTGATTGGTCGCAGCTATAAACTGGGCATTTTTTCATATGATAACAATAGCATATATGAGTCGTCTTATGATCTTTTGAGAAACCCTGTGGAAATTAAAAATGTATATGCGGAGCTTGAGTTTCATACCGATAGCGACTTTGAATATGATTTAACAGGTTACCAGTTTTATGTGGATACAGAAACAGCAGAACAGGATACGAACTATTTATTATGGCGGATGGATTATACCTATCAATATGAAGCCAATTATTTAGCAAGGTATGTGTATGATAACTACCAGATGGAAACGATGCATCCTTCGGATTCCCTGGAAACCTGCTGGAAAACAGGAAAGCGAAAGGACATTGTAATCGAAAAAACAGAACAATTGTCGGAGCCAACCCTTACAAAGATCCCATTGTGCTACATCACTACTGAAACCAAGGAGTTGTCAATACGCTATTCATTATTGGTAAAGCAACATACAATTGCTTATGATGCTTTTCGTTTCTGGAGCCAACTGGAAGAGTTTAAGGAATATACACCCTGGTTGTTTGCGAAGCAACCCTATCCTGTAAAAGGCAATATGGAATGTGTTACTGATGAGGATGAAGTGGTGTTGGGATATTTCATGGCCACGGGTGTTGCTGAAAAACGGATTTTTGTCGACAGGCCGTTGGGAGTTGACTGGCATTACAGGACTGAGTGTGGATTCTATACTGGGGAATATATGACATATAAGCTTCATTTGCTACATGATTCATGGCCAGTGTATTTAACGAAGTATTTTAATGGTTTTACATATATAACTGCATTGCCCGAGGAACAGTATTGTGTTGATTGCAGACAATCGGGTGGGGAACTGATACCGCCGGATTTTTGGGAAGAATAATAAAAAATTATAAGTATGAGAAATAAAATAATGATAATGCTGATAATACTCGTTTTTTCTATACCGATAACGGCTCAGCATATGCAACCCGGGTTAATTGATAATATTGAAGAAATCTACCTTCAAACCGACCGGGATATATATATCACAGGAGAAGAAATATGGTTTAGAGCTGATTATCATCTGAAAGGAGGCCAGGCAATTGATCTGAGCAGATCATTGTATATTGAACTCGTTACACCACTGGGTGAATCAGTAGCCCGGCACAAATATATCATCACGGATGGTATTGCCACGGGAAGTTATCCGATTCCTGAAGGCCTGTTGACAGCCACATGCATGCTTCGGGCTTATACACAATTTCAGGAAAATTATCCACAAGCTGATTTTACAACCAACTTAATCACGGTGATCAACCCGGCAGTGCCGCTCTCAGGCTATGAGGATAAGGTAAACTGGCAATTGAAGGTCTTTCCGGAAGGACCTGGTATTGTTGATGGCCATATTTCGAAGGTGGCATTTAGGGTACATCCAAAAATGATAAAAAGGCTTACAAGCCTGCAGGTCATTGATCAGTTTAAAAATATAGTTTCGGAAGTGAAAATATATGACAATGGATTAGGGATTACTGAATTTTTGGTCAATGACTCGCTAGCATATGCTGTAACCGCATATTTCACAAATGGAGATAGCATTTATAATAACATTCCAAAAGCAAATAATTTAATAGTGAAAAGTGAATTTTCAAACACTTCAGTTAAGTTCAAATTGCTTGTAAATGAAAATGATGCAGACAATAATTATAGTCTTGGTATCTATGATGGTTACCTGCTTCCTCAAATTAACCAGGAAATATCAGCTGATGGTAATTGGCAGGAGATTAAAATGAATGAAGCACTTCTTGAATCTGATATTAAATATTTGGTGTTAAGAAACTCCAGTAAGGAGGTGGTACAAGTCGTTGCTAATTTGCAATTACCCGAGGAAATCAGGCAAATTAAGGTGGAAACGCCTCAAAAAAATTATGGGGCAAGAAGTGAGGTTAAAGTTTCTTTTGAACCCCTTGGCAAAGCAGCTCAAAATTATTCAGTTTCAGTGGTGAAAAACGGAACATATGATGATGAAAGAGCACTGTTGCCTGATTTTATCATTAACAACCCACAATTGCTCCCGGTTTTTATAAAAAACCGAGACCTGAAAACAGATGTCTTTACCGGTCAATTAAAGGCACTGATGCTCATTTATGAGCATATCCTCGCAGAAGATCCATCCTTATTTGAAAAAACAAGTGCCGTAGGGTTGGATCATGCATTAATGCCTGAAATGAGAGGTGTAACGATCAGTGGGATTGTTCGGAATATACAATCCGCCACGCCTGAACCTTCGTGTGATGTCTATGTCGCGATAATAGGCGATGAACCCCAATTGCATGTATACACCACCAACAGTAATGGCGAATTTATTGTGAGCCTGAAACATGTATCTGGTGTACAGAATTTATTTTTATGCGTGGATAGTGATAAAGATGATGAATTGGAAATAATGGTAAATAATGATTTTGTGAATAAATTCGATACTTTTTATGCATCGCCTTTTATACCGGATACTTCGACGCGGAAATTTATCGAGGATCTTTATGTAAACGCACAATTAAAGGCATATGCCACTTTACGCGATACAATTTCAAAGGAAGAAAAACTATATACACCTATTCGTTTTCCTGAGGCTGCGGCGTCGGTTTTACTCGATGATTATATTGCTTTGCCAAGCTTGCGCGAAGTGATCAATGAAATTGTGCCGTTTGTGAAGGTTCAGAAGAAGAAAGATGATTTTTCACTTGAAGTACTGGACCAGGAAACGAACCAACTTTATGGTGATCCGTTGATTCTGATTGATAACCTACCGGTTTTTGATGTGAATGAGTTGATGAAAATAAACCCTGAACTGATTAAAAGAATTTCAGTGATCAATAGCACGTATGTGTATGGCGAACACTTGTTCAGAGGTATTGTGTTCCTGGAAACAAATACCCAAAATTTCGCGGGCATTGAACTACCTGTGTCTTCTACTTTTCTGGAATTCCAGCTAGCTGAAGACAAGGATTATTTTGTTGCAAAAAAACATGAGGATGCAAATAGCCAGTCAGGCAGAATTCCGGATTTCAGAAATGTATTGTACTGGAACCCTGAAGTAAGTTTGAAAGATGGAAATGGGGAAGTTTCATTCTACACATCTGATTTTGAGGGCACCTATGAAATCATCGTGAGGGGTGTTGATAAAAACGGTAATTTTAGTATAGGAACGTCAAGTTTCACTGTCAGCGCTAAATAATGATTGGAAAACCTTAGATTAGCTGTAAACAAATGTCAATATTTATAAAGTTATACTCAAAACAATATTCTTTATCATGAAAAAATCACTTACCATAATCTTTTGCTTTTTCACATTGTTTTCCAATAGCCAGACTTTTAATGAAGTGTGGGCTACAGAAAAGGCACTCAAAACGCCCGAATCTGTTTTTTACAACCAGGAAAGAAATGAAATATACGTTTCAAATATCAATGGAAAACCACTGGATAAAGACGGAAATGGGTTTATTGCATTGCTGGATACAACGGGAAATATCAGCAACTTAAAATGGATAACAGGATTTGACGCACCCAAAGGGATGGCTGTATTTCATGATACTTTGTTGGTAACGGATATCGATAAGATTCATATCATCAGCATCAGTGGGCAAAAAGTCGTGCAAACCATCGAAGTGGAAGGTGCAGGTTTTTTAAACGATGCAGTATTCCTAGAAGATGGAAGCGCACTAATTACGGATATGTCTGAAAATAAAATTATGAAACTCGACGAAAATGGCGTTTCAACATGGCTAACAGATCCACTTCTAATTAAACCAAATGGTTTAGCGATTTATAAAAGTGAACTCGCCGTGGGCGTTAAAAATAGCATATTGAAAGTGGATATGTTGAGTAAAAAAGTCACATTACTGATCGATGAAACAGGCCCGGTAGATGGCCTCATTTACGTGGGCGGAAATAAGTTTGTTATTTCCGACTGGTCGGGCAGAATTATGTTGGTGAGCCCATCCGAAAAGATTGTACTGAGTAATTCAACAGAAAACAATATCCAGGCGGCTGATTTGGGTTATATTCCTGATAAAAAATGGGTTCTGGTACCTACATTTTTCGATAACAGGGTATTCGCTGCGCAACTTCCTTAAACTTTTTTTGTTTTATTTTATTGACTTCGTATGTAAGGATTTATATCTTTGACGTCTATTATCTATATTAATTCTAAATAAAAATTACGTAACATGAAGAAAATTTACACTTTCCTGGCCATTTTAAGTGTGCCAACTATTTTATTAACCTATAGCTTTTCTGGCGGTAGCCCGGGAGGTAAATCAGGATCACCTATTGATAATGCGAATTGCACGCAATGCCATGCAGGCGCAACCAACCCGATTGATGGATGGATTGCATCTGATATTCCCGACGAAGGATTTACTGCAGGAGAAACCTATCTTATCACTTTAAATGCCACCGATGAGGATGCGGCCAGGTTTGGCTTTGAACTCACAGCCGAAAGTGGCGATTCCAAGATCGGTACATTTACCATCACAGATGCAGACCGTACGCAACTAAAAGCTACATTCAACTCAGTAACGCATACATTTACCGGAACGGATCCAATTGGTCATGATATTACCTGGTCATTTGAGTGGACTGCTCCTGACCCAAGTCCGGATGAAGTATCATTTTACGCAGCAATAAATGCAGCCAATGGGAATGGTCAAAATTCAGGAGATAAAGTTTATCTTACATCACGCTCTCATAACCAGTTTTTTGTGGGTATTGCTGATAATATGTTAAAGGAGCAGGTAAATGTGTATCCTAATCCTGCGACCTCTTTTGTAAATGTAAATATGCCGGATAACGCTGAATTAAGACTGATCAATATAACAGGACAGGAAATGATGTATCAGAAAAACACTTCTGGTTCTGAAAGAATTGATCTGTCAAATCTTGCTGCCGGTGTATATTTCGTACAGGTCATTCAAAACTCGGAGATGGCTACGATCAAGCTTTTAAAGAATTAGAAATAGTCTTCCGAATTAATAAAAGTCCGTTTCTCGCATTTTGCTGGGAACGGATTTTTTTTAACTTTGAGCAAAAACGCGATTTGATGGACAACAATTGCCATGAATGCGGGACCCGTTTAATGGGTCGGGTAGACAAAAAATTTTGCTCCGACCAATGCCGGAATAC
>JAZBOW010000009.1:0-2858 GCA_036351335.1 Bacteroidales bacterium
GCATACGTAATTAGTAGCTTTCCTGTTTGCCCATTCCAAATTGAAGAATGTAAGGCCTACAGTATTCATTAATGTTTGCCGGGTCCAGAACTCGCCATGTTTGCAAATCGGGCATTCCAGAATATTTCCGGCCACTTTCCTTTTACTAATCATTTTATCCCTTGACATTTTATTTTATGTTTAACTTATTTAACTGTTGCAAATATAATAATTATTTATCGTTTATCAATTTTTTTTTATTGTTTTTCAATAATTTATTATTGCTCTGCATTATTCTCCATATGTTTATCTTTTAATAAAGAATAGAGATATTCATTATAATACTTAAAAAAATAGGTAACTTTAGCTGTTTGAAAATGGAAATAAATATTCGGGGGATAAACTCAGTTGTCTCTATTCAGAAGTAATAATACACAAACCGTCATAATAAATTATTAAATGGGGTACATGGGCTTCGGCATGCAAAAGTGGATTTATACTCAAAGACCCAGAAAACCCTTTTCTAAAAGAAGGAGAGTAACAGGAGATACCATTGAAAAATACACTGCCAATGAGCTTAAAATTGCAGGAAGAACCCACAAAAGCTCAACAGAGAAAAACAGAAAAATAGTTTTAGAAAGAATTGGCAGACGTTCCTTTAATAATAAAGTGGTCAATATTTGTATTGCCGCCTGTATCATTTTACTAACCATATTAGTCCTTGTTGAACTAAAACCATGGGCCCCAACCGTCAATAATGAACAATATCATATTGAACAACAAAAAATATTGGACGGAGAAAAGAAGAAATCGTTTAATCTGTCCATGGCATATGGTAAAAACTATCTGAATAAAGGAGACCTTGTATTAGCTAAACAGGAGTTTTATAATGCTTTGGAAATTTTTCCTGATAATACAGAAGCACTTGAATACCTTATAAAGTCATATGTAAAGGATTGTATTCAAAATGAAGTTGACTGTGAAAAAGCAAGATTAGTCCTCGACAAATTAATTGAAAAAGAACCAGAAAACATTGAATATTTATCTTATAGAATTAGTTTAGGGAATATTGAAAGAAAAAAGTAACCCATGCTACTCTATTGCCTGAATTTAAAACTATCCCCAAAATCACCCCCAATAAATACTATTTTTGCAGCCAAACCGCTAAAAGCGAATGGCCGGCACAAAAAAAATAATCAATATTGGCATTGTGGCCCATGTAGATGCAGGGAAAACCTCCGTAACTGAGCAATTTCTGTATAAAAGTGGTGTGATCCGCAACCTGGGCAATGTCGATAAGGGAACATCGCAATCCGACAGCCTGGCCATAGAAAAAGAACGTGGCATCTCCGTTAAAAGCAGCTCCGCCTCTTTCAAATGGAACCAAATCAAGATCAATCTGATCGATACGCCGGGGCACGTCGACTTCTCAGCAGAAGTGGAGCGATCCCTGCGGACACTCGATTGTACCATCCTCATATTATCAGCAGTTGAGGGCGTCCAGGCCCATGCGGTAACCATCTGGAAAGCACTCAGGAAAATGAACATTCCGGTCATTATATTCGTCAACAAAATTGACCGGATGGGTGCCGATACGACTGCTGTGATTCGGGAAATTAAAAAAGAATTGACCCCTGATATCGTTGTGATGCAATCGGTACATCACGAAGGCAGTAACGAAGCCATGATAACCGACATCAGCCAACCGGCATCATGGGAAAAATTACCGGAGGATTTCATCGAATCCATCCTGAACCATGATGAAAGCTTGATGCATCGTTACCTCGAAAATAAACCGATCACAATCCCGGATATCAGGAAATCCCTGGCTGATCAAATCCTCGGCAATACGTTATTCCCGGTACTGTTAGGTAGTGCAAAATTTGATACAGGGATAAAAGAGTTGCTGAATGCCATCACCCAATGGATGCCCCGGGCGAATGGAGATAACAATGCCCCTGTTTCAGGCATTGTGTATAAAGTGTCGCATGACAAAACCATCGGAAGACTTGCCAGCATACGGCTATTCAATGGTGCTATTCAAACACGGGATGCGGTTTTCAATACCACGCAGGAAACAGAGGAAAAGATCAGCCAGATCAGGCAACTCCAGGGACAAAAACAAGTAGACAAGGGTATTCTGTTTGCAGGTGATTCGGCTGTTCTCTGCGGAATGAATCGTGTAAAGGCGGGCGATATCATCGGCAAAGATGAAGGAATACGTATGCCCGTCAAATTGCATGCAGCTTTGCTTACCGTCCAGGTTTCAACTGCAACCCCCGAAGATTTCCCGGCCCTGGTTAATGCCTTGCAAATTCTAACAGATGAAGATCCTGCTATGGATATGAACTGGATCAAAGAAACACGCGAACTGCATATCAAGGTTATGGGACTCATTCAACTGGAAATACTGGAAAATATGTTGGTGGAACGATTCCAACTCAGAGCCATATTTGGAAATCCGAACGTCGTTTACAAAGAAACGCTTGCCGCTCCAGGTGAAGGATATGAAGAATACACCATGCCGAAACCCTGCTGGGCGGTCGTCAGGTTTAAAATTGAACCCGGTGAAGCGGGCAGCGGTGTTGAATACAGCTCGCTGGTGGGTGTGAACCAGATCGCGCAAAGGTATCAGAATGAAATTGAAAGAACCATTCCGCTGGCACTCCAACAGGGCATACTCGGCTGGGAAGTGACAGATATAAAGATCACCTTAATAGATGGAGAACATCATACTATTCACTCGCGGGCCGGAGATTTTGCAGTAGCCACTCCTATGGCCATCATGAATGGGTTAAAAGCGATCGGAACTACCTTACTCGAACCGATGCTGGATTTTACCGTCGCCGGGCCGGAAGACGACCTGGGTAAAGTGATCA
>JAZBOW010000010.1:0-6899 GCA_036351335.1 Bacteroidales bacterium
ATTTGGCTCAATGTGTTAGGATTTATAGCAACAGTATTTTTAAGTGTAGTATTGTGGTGGTTGTCAATGAACAAGGAGAACAGATAGACTAATGATGTAAACATTATTTATGATGGTAAAGGGAAGTAACCAGAAAACTTATCTATTCCAATAAGGAAGCTTGCATGTGGCACTTCTTTTTTTTACTGAAGCTTCAAAATCATCAAGTGATTCCAGCATGATTTGGGAATTTTCCTCATGGCAATTCAGGCAGGCGCCAACGGTTAATATATTTCGCTGTTCCCCAATCGTAAATGGCCTTACGTCAGTTCTGGTTGAAACGGCACCAGTTCTTTCATCTAAGAAACCAATCCACGCATCTTCAGGCAAACCATCATTGGGATTGTTTTTGTATTTCGATTTAAAAGTCCAAATCCTTTCATCACTTTGAATGCTATAGGTTAAATCACCTTGACCGTAACCCAATGCTACCGGATTATTATGGCAGGATTTACAACCACGCCCTTTCAGTTGTGTGGTATGTGGTTCAACCGGGGCGAACAATCGATGAAATATCAATGAGTCGTGTTTTGACTTTGTAAAGCTTCCAATATCAATGCTTAACACCATGCCCGGCACCACAGGAATGGCTGTTTTTAAGGTATCATCAATACGATAGCCCAAAGCGGGTGCATGTGCCTGGTATGCACCTATATATTCCACCCAGCTACCATCCACTAATTTATTGGTAAGCATATCATAGCCCGGTTCAACTTCATCGTATACATTGTGGCAGCCAATACAACTGGGGGCCCATCCTGTATGGCACGAACTGCAGCTTAAAGTATTGTGTGCATCACCACGGGAGCAAATACTCGCCGGTGCTTTCATAAATTTGGTGGTCTTGCTGTTCTTGGTAATCAAAAAAGCAGAGTCATTTTGTATAAAAGTATTGATCAGTGGGCGGTTCATTTTATCGGTGGTAATTAGTTCACGATCACCCAACTTTTGAAAACGCATTGATGCGATGATTGCCGATTCCTGATCAAGATTTTTATTCTGAATCGTGTTTGAAGTTTCATTAAAATGACAATCGGAACATTGGATGTTCACCTGTTGTTCCTCATGAGCATAGAAATTGCCATCCCCCATTAATTCATACGAATTATGACAATCAATGCAATCCATTCCTTTTGCGTGGTGCACATCTGCTTCCATTTTCCTGAAAACCCGGTGATCTTCAACAATCCGGTAATTTGTGTTGGGCTCAACTTCTTCAACCGTAAGCGTTGTTTCGTGCCAACCCTCATAGTTGGTGGATATCCTGCCTGATCTGCTGTGGCATCCAAAGCAATGATCATTGGTCACGTTTAAATCCACCGAAGGGTGAAATGATAAATACGCAGTATCTTGTTCATTAGCTGCATGCGCGTTAAAGGCAGCGAGTGATGTTCCATTATAATTCAAATGGCAGGCCAGGCATCCGCCACCCCGACTGGTTTCCGTTACAGGACCTGTTTCGGTTTTTGGATTTCCGATATGGCATTTTACACATAAATTTCGCAAATGTATATCCGCGGCAGTTGTACCTAATTGATACACAGATGTGAGATCGTCAGGAATATCCTGTTCATTAAACACAAAACGGTTCACACTGATCATACCGCTTAATGTGGCCATTAATCCGGTGTTTATGCGATCAGTTATGGAGGGATGACAGCCCGTTACACCACAAGATTTGTTCGCGTCAGCTAGATTTCCGGGGATCAGCACCATATCCTTATGCGCGCTGGTTTTACTCAATGTAAAAGGATTACCACTGTGACACGAATAGCAACCGAGTGCCTGTGGATTGTGCGATGCCGAAAATCCCTTCACATCATCGTGGCAAACGATACAACCTTCTTTTCTGCCAAATACGTTGGCTGATGATACGGTTTTTTCCACATCATCTTTATTATTGCTGAATTTGATCGTGGAAATTTTGAAAGGGCTATTTATGTAATACGTATAATTCGAATCGCCGGGCCATACCCATTGCCAGTTTGGCCCGCGAAAGAAATATCCGATGGTTGTTAGAAAAAGATAGATGACTGTCAGGATCAATACGGAGCGTTTGCTGATGAATTGATTTCTCATATCGCCATATGGAACTATGAATATTAACAGAATAAAAAGCAACACAAGCAGGATGGAAACCTGCGGTGTTGTTAACCAGTGCAATATTTCCTGCAATCCAACAAAATACCAGGGCCCTTTGATTACAGGGTGAACATTATCATGCAGCGGTGCTTGAAACAGCCAGCTAATCAGGATGATAATGGCCGTGACTATAACAATTTCTTTAAGCTTTGGCCAGATGGATTTGGTGTGTTCCAGAATGATGATGGCGATAAAAATGGTGAATGTGGCTATGTGATGCACATAGATCAATTGCAAACTTTCTGTCGAGCCAAGAAGTGAAACCGATAAAAAAGAGCCAATGAGAGGTATGCCATCAATCAATTCCTGCAATATCCTCCGGGCCTGCATACTGTCGGCATCAGCTTTTAGCAAAAAACCGGAAAGCATGGCAAGAAAAATCACAAGTATACCAATGCTCAATCTGAACCAAATAGCTGGTTTGATCTTTATTTTTTTCTCCCTGCTGAAATGATCCCAGATATGGATCAGGCTGAATACAAGGAAAAAATTAGCGCTCCAGTAATGCATATTCCGGAACAAAACGGCGGCCGGATTGATCAGCACGAACAAGCTGATAGAAGTATAGGGGTCATTAATATCGAATGGAATTGCCAGAATGATACCTGATATCACACAGATCATAAAAAGTGCCAGACTGAGTTGTCCGAAAGTTGAGTTAGGCAGTATTTTTTTAAATACATTCATGGTCAGACATGAATTGTGATGGTTTTTGTGTCGGGATGTATGTCGTATTCGAGTGCTTCAAGTGAATTGATGGCGGGCCCTTTTAGTGGATTTCCATTCAGATCAAAAGCAGAACCATGACAGGGACATAACAATCGTCCATTTTCATAGGTTTGGATGCGGCAACCAAGATGTGTGCAATACGAAGAAAAAACCAATGGTTGATCTCTATTTATTATAATGCAGTCTTCATGAAAAAGCACTTCCCTATGATCGTTAAGCGACACACTGATGGTCTTTTTCCGGGCATTTTTTTGTTGGAGATGGACCATAGAACCCCACAGGCCGAGGCAGGCGGTTCCGATCGCGATGCCCAGTGTTTTAATGAATAATCTACGTGAGTTTTTGTTGTTTTTCAATGCCGCAACTTTCTGACAAAATTATCAATTTACTGTTGCATTAAATATGGGGTGTTAGAATAATGCTTATAAAATCAGCCGTTTTCGCTGATTTTTTTTAGCAAATCAACATTGATGATCGTAAATCTCTTACCGGTAACCTGAATGGTGCCAATGTCAGACAGATCTTTTATAGCCCTGGTAACACTTTCCCGCGTGGAGCAAATAAAAGCAGCAAGTTCATTGCGAGATAGGGGTATGATAAAATCATGATGTTTTTTAATGTCGTTTGCAAAATATAAAATGGTATCTGCAAGCCTGCCATCAACCTGCTTTTGCTGCAAATTCGCAAAACGGTTGAAATAGGATAATTCATCCTGGCAAAGGAATTGGATCAATTCGTGGCCAAATGTGGCATTTCTCATAATGAGTTCTTTAAAAGTAGCCACGCCTATAAAGCATACATCCGAGTCTTCAATGGCCGTTGCTGAATACTGGTGAATTTTTTGAGATAAGATGGTTTGCATGCCAATATAACTTCCCTGCTGCGCGATTTTTAAAATCTGGTCAGTTCGTTTCATGCCCTTTTTATGGATTTTCGCCAGCCCGGTTTTCAGATAAGCCACATGTGTCGATAGTAATCCTTCTTTAATGATAATATCGCCGGCGACAAGTTTAATTTCAGCACAATTTTGCTGGTGTATTTCCAGTTCCTCGTCGGTTAAAGATTGAACTGCTTTAGACCGGATGCCGCATGATTCGCAAGTTACCATATTTACAAAAATATCTTATAAATGTGATCAATTGTACTATTAGAAATTGATATATATCACATAATAAAGATAAATAAAACCTATTAAAAAGATCTTTTAGACAAACAGATTAAATATAAGTATAACATTATAAGTAGTTATATATCAAATAAAAACGCATCATTTGTGGGGTAAAATGTGTATATTTATTTAGAATTTGAAGGAAAGTATTTTTAATATAAAGATCAAAAAATGAAAGATGGCAGGAAAATATTTGTGAATGCCATGCTGCTTTTTGCCATTGTGGGTTTTGTAAGTTATCTGTTCATTATAATTACAAGTTTTTTTGGCTGTTGTGCAGGTATTACAAAATTCTTTTATCAGGAAGTTACCCTGGTGATACTTTTAGTAGGATTAATTGTATTTGCATTTTGTATGTACAACAACTGTTATAAAACTCGGAAATCGTCATAATATCAATGACTATTGTGTTGGTTGAATTGAGTTTCATAAGATAAACGGTTTGTAAAGAAAAAACATTTTTATACATTCTTTAAGCAAGGTTTTACTCAACGCCTTGAATCTATTTAAAAACATTCCAGATAAAGTATAACAATCACGATAACAGAGATATAAGACCTAACAATTTTATTCAAAAGAAATTTATTTCCATTTTAAATAACATGTGTAAACAACATGAAATCAGGCACATAACATATTATGATAAAAATCATAACAATGATAAAAATCATAATAATCAGAAAATAAGAGAATTACAGTTTAAGCTGTAGTATGAGTATGCCATGGTTAGATAGGCTTTTTGCATATATTTTTGCAATCTGTATATATAACAATCTATATATTTAAATGTAAGTTGTGCGATAAATACAATTTTATAGAAGAGAGGAGCCCCCAAAAACATTCATTTAGTGATTCAGAAAGGGCACTTTTAATTGATAAAAACATAGCGAATGAAATCAAGAAGGGATTTTATTAAAATCTCGGCAGCCGGAACAGGTGCTGCGGCCCTGGGCTTAAGTTCATTGAACTGGAAAGGGGCTGCAAATGTGCTGGGTGCCACTGATACGGATCCAGTTAGTGACGAGGAATTAAAACTCTTTCCAACGTATTGCGAAGTATGCTTTTGGAAATGTGCCGGTTGGACATACGTAGATAAAAGTGGTAGTATCAGAAAAGTCATTGGAAATAAGGAAGACCCACATTGCAATGGCCGATTATGTCCAAGAGGCACCGGTGGCGTTGGAATGTATAATGATGAAGACCGTTTGAAAACGCCATTGATAAGGGAAACTATTGATGGTGAAGAAGTTTTCAGAAAAGCAAGCTGGGATGAGGCACTGGATCTGATTGCCGAAAAAATGGATCAATTGCGGAAAGAGCACGGCCCGGAATGCCTGGCTTTGTTCTCCCACGGAACCGGAGGCTCTATGATGGGGCACCTGCTAAAAGCATACGGATCTCCCAATATCACGGCACCGTCATTTGCCCAGTGCAGGGGCCCTCGTGAGGTAGCGTTCACGGCCACATTTGGCGAAGAAGTGATGTCACCTGAAAGAACGGATATCCGCGACACAAAATGCCTTGTGCTAATAGGTTCTCACATCGGTGAAAATATGCACAACGGGCAGATTCAGGAAATGTCGGATGCCATCGATCAGGGTGCTACCATCATAACTGTTGATCCCAGGTTCAGTACGGCTGCTTCCCATTCAAAATACTGGCTGCCCATTAAACCGGCAACTGATTTAGCACTTTTGCTTGCATGGACACACGTGATCATCGAAGAAGAACTGTATGATAAAGCCTATGTTGAAAAATATACTTTCGGCTTTGATGAGTTGAAAGCCGAAGTAAAAAACAAAACACCTGAGTGGGCTTATGGAATTACTACCATTGAACCGGATGTTATCCGCAAAACTGCCCGCGAAATGGCGGCAGCCTCACCAGCAGTCATTGTGCATCCCGGCAGGCATGTAACCTGGTATGGAGACGACACACAACGCTCGAGATCTATCGCTATTTTAAACGCACTTTTGGGTTCATGGGGACGCAGGGGCGGATTTTACTTTCCTGACAAAGTACATTTACCGAAATATCCACATCCGCCTTATCCAAAACCGAAAAGATCATGGAAGGATGCATATCCTGAGGGTAAATACAACCTGGTTTCAGAGGTGCTGTCAACTGGTATTTGTGATGCTACAATTCCCAATCCGGATCTAAGTTGCCAATTACGTGGTTGGATTGTGTATGGTACCAACCTGATGGCGGCCCTACCCGATCAGGAAAAAACCCTGGAGGCAATTAGAAATCTTGATTTTCTCGTGGTGGTGGATACCATGCCCATGGACATCACAGGTTATGCAGATATAGTGCTTCCTGAGTGTACCTACCTGGAAAGATATGATATTGTGCGCACCTCACCACATCGTGAGCCCTATATAGCGCTCCGTATGCCGGCTGCACCTCCAAAATATGATAGCAAACCCAATTGGTGGATCGCCAAACAACTGGCTGCCAGATTAGGATTGGATGACTATTTCAAATGGGATACGATCGAAGATATGCTCGACTGGCAATTAAAACAGGTGGGCTCATCGCTTGAAGAAATGCAAAAAATTGGCGTTAAAAAGTTCAAACGCGAATATGAAGACCTTTATTTGCTTGAGAACCTGGTAGATTTCGAATTCAACACCAATTCTGGAAAAATAGAGTTGTATTCCACAGAACTTGAATATGAAGGATTCGATCCCATACCAAAATATACTGCGCATCCCGAGCCCCCCAATGGATACTACAGGCTGAATTATGGTAGAGCGCCAATGCATACATTTTCCAGAACCTCAAATAATCCCAATTTGTTCGATCTGATGGAAGAAAA
>JAZBOW010000011.1:0-4668 GCA_036351335.1 Bacteroidales bacterium
AGGACGTAAGAAGGATTCTACCTGTAAGCCTATAAATCCATTTTCGATGATGGCATTGTTAATTTCGTGGTGTTGTCCCGGTTGTGCTTCCATCAGCCATATTCGGTCCCACTGGCCCGGCAGGTCAGAATAATTCAGTTCCAGACGGTCGCCTCTAAAATATACCGGATTATCAATTGAACCATACACCTTCAGCAAACCATCAGCATAAGCCCATAAGCCTGAATTTTCATGGAAATGTACTTTGGTGCCTTCGTCAATGATCAATTCGCCGTATGAATTAATTAAGGCATAACCATAAACTACATAGGGCCTTTCACTGGTCCATTGCACTGTTTCCAGGCTATCGGCTACAATTTTAAATTTTGGGAAGCCACCCACATAGGTGTCGGCAATAATATAATTGGCATTTTGCCCCCACGATACCAGTTTCACGCTTTGCTCATTCGAATTCGTGAAAAATTGTATATCGTCTTCCACCACGAATGGGTTGTTAATATCATTTGGGTCGATGGTTACCCTCACAAAAATATAAAGGCTGTCGCCTCCCTCAATTTCAATATTATTGAAACTGTAGCCGGATTCGCCATCCACATTGATGCGATAGGGGGAACTTTCGCCATTCACAACCCTGATATTGGAAATGCTGATACGGCTGCCCGATGGATTGTACACCATGAGGCGGTGGGTGGTGGAACCCAGGGTGGTAAACACGGTATCAAAAATGACAGAGTCATTGGAGAACTCAAGCGTGATGCCGGGATTGTCACTGATCAGATCTGTTTTTTTGCATGCACTGAAAACAACGATAAGGATCATGCTGATGACCGCGAACTTTAACAGGAAAGGTTTTAAAGGCATGCTGTTTATTTTGAGGTGGCAAATATAGCAATCAAATCAAATACGCTGAAATATGGAATTTATTGTAATTTTAGCCCGATTTAATACATCAATATTTAAATAAAATGATCAAACAGTTCAGGTATTATATTCTCCTTATATTCTTTTTCAGTGGTATCGTGACTTCTTATGCTCAATACGAAAATACCAGTAATGATACCGTTGTAAGAAAGCAGGAAAAGAAGCAACCATTACAAAAACGAGACCGATGGTTTGCGGGAGGAATGCTGGGTGGAGGATTTGGTTCTTATGGAGGGTATTTTGAGATATCCCCGTTATTAGGTTACAAGATTACGCCTGATTTTCATGTTGGCACAAGGTTAACATACGTTTACTCAAGCTATAAAAATATTTACGGTGCAAAGAATCAATCACATACTTATGGTGGAAGTTTATTAGCAAGATATACGTTTTTAAATTTTTTATATGCACAGGCTGAGTTTGAGATGTTAAGCTTTAAACATTATTATAATATTCCCGAAGGTGAGCGATATTTAGTAAATAGTCTTTATCTTGGTGGTGGGCTCTATCAGTCATTTGGGAGATCATTTGCTTCATTAGGTATATTTTATAATGTGTTAGAACAACCTGGTATTTATTACCCTAATCCGAACCCCGTAATTCGTATCGGCTTCGGCGTAAGCTTCTAATTTTTAATGGTAAATGGAATTTTTACAGAAACCGAAATATTCCGCCCCATATTATAAATACCAAGCTCTTTCAGGGTCGACAGGTGATCGTAATAGTCGACATTAAGCAGGTTGGTAGCGGCAATCCTGAAATTTAATAGTTGCCGGTTCATTTTCAGATCGAAACCCAGTCCCACATTTACCAATTGATATGCTCCTGTTGCAGTTTCGTAAATGGATGGATGGTTTTGATCAAACACAAAGTTTACCCCTCCGGAAACATACATGTTTCTGAATGCCTTCCACGCTTCTTTTTCCACTTTTAATTCAAAATATAATTGCTGCGCAGGTATTCGGGGTAAATAGCCACCAGCCAGATTTTCGCCAATAACATATGAGTAAGTCGATTTAATATGAAGCCAGTCTAGTGGATGAGGATGTATATGCAGCGTGGCTTCACCTCCATATAAGCGGGCATCGGTTTGAGAATAGCGATAAATTTTCTGTCCCTCATCTGTTGTATCACTGGTTGGTGATAGATAAATATAATCATTGATATGGTTGTAGAAGGCTGACAAATCAAGTGAAGTATGCCGGGTGTGCAGGTGATATCCCAAGTCAATTTCAATGTTTTGCTGGGTGTTCAAATCCGGATTGCCTTGCTCGAAACGGATGCCATGCATGCCATATTGGGTTAACTCGGGTAAATTCGGGCTTCTATAAGCAGATGCGAAATTGAGCCGCAAAATATTTTCTTCATTTATGATAAAGGAAGATCCCAATGAAGCACTCAGGTTATCAAACTTCCCGTCATATTCAATGAAAACTTCTTCATCCTCATGCACTTCTTCTTCATGACTATGCCCTCCGGCTTCCTGGTATGGAACAGAAATAGTATTGTAACTATATCGTAAGCCCGCTTCCAGTTTTAATCGATTTATGTTGTACTGGACTATTCCATAGGCAGAAATTTCATTGATGGTGGCATCGGGTAACACATGGTCAGGAGCTTCGTGGTTTTTGTTGTCCTGAAGCATACCCTGTATGCCAAAAGTAGCTTTTAATCTTTCATTAAATGCATGGTTGGCTTTTATACGATACGAGAAAGTTTGCAGGGTCATGTTCACAAGATTGAATGAATCTGAGTCAGGATTGCCATTTAATTGTCTATTATTGTTTTGATAGGCCAGAAATATATCTAATTTGACATGGCCAATGAACAATTTATTTTGGGATGTGAGCATATGATCCGTCAGGTTCTGAAACCAGGCCTCATTTTTTCGATTGTTATCTTTCACAATTTCAAATGCTGGTAATACAGCCATTCCAAACTTGTTGTTGCTGTGTTCATAAAGCAGCCTGAAGGTTCCTTTTTTCCTGATCAGTCCCAGATCAGCTTTCACATTATACCTGTTAAAGCGGGAATTGGACACAAATTCATTGTTTCCCTGCACATAATCTTTACTTGAGTTGATACCGCCACGAATTCCCCACACAAAGCCATCCTGGTTTCCTTTGATGCCTGCATTTGTGAGCACTCCTCGAGTATTTCCAAAATATCGTGTTGTTATATCACCGGTAATTTCGCCTTGTTTTGCTACCGCTTCCGGCACCAAGTTCACAACACCACCCACAGCACCTGATCCATAAATCAGGGATGCCGGTCCTTTGATGATCTCCACCTGATGCAAACCATTCTCATCAATCAGGTAAGGATGGTCTTCTGAAAATTGAAAATTCTCAATAGGCATGCCATTTCGAAGGACAAGGATATTACTTAATGACAAACCACGAATAACGGGTGTGATCACGCCGGGACCTTTTGATATCATGCTTACACCGGGTATTTCGGTAATGGATTCAATCAGCGAAGCATGACCGGTGGCGTTGATGTAATCGATGCCTACAGTGCTGATCTTTAGTGTATTCTCATGCTGAGTGCTGGTGAAATTACCTGAAATAACCACTTCCTGGCCTTGAATAACTTCCGGGTCCATTTCAATATTGACCACATGCGATGCGTCACTTAAAAAGAGACGGCGGTTCACTGATTCAAAACCTATATAGGAAAACTGAAGGATGATATCTCCCTTCGGAAGATCTGATAATTTGTAGAATCCATCCTTGTCTGAAACTGTTCCAATTGATAGATCTGTTGCATAGACATTCACACCTACCAGTGATTCGCCGCTTACCAAATCAGAAATGTGGCCAGAAACCGAATGCTGCGCCTGGATCAGGTGAAAGATACCGGCGAAATAAACGAATACTAATAATTTTCTCATCCAGTCTGATTCAAGTTTGTGGATCAATCTGCTATTGGAATGTTTTTCAGGACATCAATTGTTAGATCCCAGAATTTTTTAACGCTTTCAATTTCAAGTCGTTCGTCAGGTGAATGTGCTCCCTTGATGGTGGGGCCAAAAGAGATCATGTCCATCCGGGGGTATTTATCACCGATCAATCCACATTCCAAACCGGCATGTATGGCCAGTACTTCAGGTTCAGTCTTGAATAATTTCTTATAGTGTTTTACTGTTAAATCAACAATAACAGAATTCGGATTGGGTGTCCAGCCCGGGTAACCATCAGATGTTTTGGTGCGACCGCCCGCCAGGTTAAATACGCTGGTTACCATATTTGTTGCATCATGTTTTTCTGATTCAACCGAACTGCGTTGGCTTGTGGTGATCAGGATCTCATTATCATCAACGAACTTCACTGATGCCAGGTTGGTAGAAGTCTCCACGAAATCATCAATTTCCTGCGACATGGCAATTACACCATGCGGACAGGCATAAATGGCGTTGCACAATTCCATGAATGAATCGCTGTCGATGACTGTATCATCCGGAATATTTGTTTCTTCAATATTCAGCATTAAATTGGGTTCCGTTACGTGGAATTCATTCCGTAACATTTCTTCAAAACCCTTTACCATGGCCACTAAAAATTGTGATGATCTTTCGGGTACCAGGATGATGGCATAGGCTTCACGGGCAATGGCATTTCGAAGGTTGCCGCCATCAAAGTTGTGCAGCTTCAGTTCAAATTGTTGCCTGTACGTCCAGAGGAAACGGTTCAGCATTTTGTTGGCATTTCCCAGGCCTTTATTGATATCATCACCCGAGTGGCCTCC
>JAZBOW010000012.1:0-20025 GCA_036351335.1 Bacteroidales bacterium
CAAAGGTATTGATTTAGCAGCGGTTGTGGTTTTTTCATTCATATCCGGACGGACTTTTCATAATGAATTGATACAATCGTTTGCAGGGAATATGAACCTGATCTTCCTATGTAAGTGAATTGTCATCCTGAGCGAAAGCGAAGGATCATGCTATAAGATAATGTTATTTAGAAATTTGACTATTTTGGTTTACTGACCGTCTCAACACTTAAAATTGGGATACCTTTTTCCAGCCACTGTTGCGGTGCAGGTACCTGGTGAATTTTATGCACCACATCCATCCCCTTCGCTACTTTGCCAAAGGCGGCAAATCCCTGTCCATCAGGATTTCGCTTGCCTCCAAAATCCAGTTCCGGTTGATCGCCTATACAGATGAAGAAATCATCATTGGCTGTTCCAGGTTCCATCCGGGCCATCGAAATAACGCCATCGATATGTTTTATACCAGTTTGATCAGTGGTTTCATGTGCAATAGGCGGCAACGAATCAGGATGGTCATCATCATAATTTCCACCCTGGATCACTTCGATTTTAATATCATTATCGGGTTGGTTTTCCAGGGTAACGATCCGGTAAAATTTTGCATCTTTAAAGCGGTTCTCTTTCACATAAAGGAGGAAATTACGGACGGTAACAGGCGCCTGGTCAGGATACAATTCAACAGTTATGTCACCAAATTCGGTTCTGATGATAACCTGAGGATTTTGTTTTGTACATCCGGCAGTTGCAAATAGTACCAGTACGGATGCTAAATAGATGATTTTCATTTAGCTAAAGTACCAAAAACCAGGCAAAGCCAAAAGCGTCAAAATGCATTGAATTACTGCCTTCATCCATGGTAAAACCTTTTGGGTATAACAGGGCAAGATCATGATCCGGTAATGGATGATCTATTATTACCGCTTTTTCTGAAAGGTTGTTTATCACCAGTATCCGAATATCATCATGGGTTCTGAAATAGGACAATACGCTTTTACTTTTGTTGCTCAACAAGTCAGGTGTTTCTATAAACTCAGTCATACCTCTGCCAAAAACCTTATATTGTTTACGGGCATTCAACATTTCTTTGATCGTATGATAGACCTGGGCGTGAAAGCTATTTTCATCCCTAAGGTTCACTTCCAACTTATTCCAGTCTATCCTGCCTCGTACCAAAAAGCGGGTATCGTCTTTTCCTGTCAGTTTTATCTGTTCAGTATAATACTTTTCATCGTTAAGTTTACCGAACTCATCACCGTAATAAACCACTGGTGAGCCAACCAATGTCAGCATAAGCGAGTAAGCCAGCGCGATTTTACGTTCATCCCGCTGCATCAATTCTGATAAACGGGCCGAAATACCTTCGCCTACACGAAAATCCCATTCAGGTTTCAAACAGTAATGGTCATGAATAAATTTCCGGTCTTTTTCAGAAACGTACACCAGTTCAAGGCTTAACTCGTCATGCACACGGAGGAATGTAAACCATTGGGAATTATCCGGAATCTCAGGTGTTACAGCAGGATTCAGGGTGTCTTTTATGGCTGCGCCGTCCTGTGCGGCAATGGCTTTGAACATCATCGGCATCAATGGAAAATGATAAGCTGCGTGACATTCATCGCCCTCTCCAAGATATTTGACAACCTCGTTGGGTTTCTGACAGGCTTCGGCCAACAGGAGTGTGCCTGGTTTAACATAATCCAGCATAGCCCTGAAAAATTTGACTATGGTGTGTGTATTCAGTAGGTTCTCGCATGATGTGCCATCTTCTTTCCATAAATAGGGAATGGCATCAGCCCGAAAACCATCCACACCCATCTTCTGCCAGTATAGCAGGTTTTTCGACATTTCCAGCAACACCTCCGGGTTTCGGTAATTCAAATCGGGTTGGAAATTAAAAAAGCGATGGAAATAATACCAGTCATCGCCATTTGATTCCCAATTGCTGTCTTCAATGCCTTTGAAAAGCAGGCGGGCATCGGCATATTTATCCGTATTCTTACTCCAGATATAATAATCTCGGTATGGGTTGTCTTCTGATTTCCTGGCTTCTGCAAACCAGGGATGCGCGTCAGAACAATGGTTGATCGCTACATCAAAAATCACTTTCAGATGCCTTTTGTGAGCTTCTTTTAGTAAACGACCAAATATGATTTCCTGATCGGATTTGCTAAATCCTTCTTCCAAGCCTAACAGATCAGCCCTGATACGGTCATAATTCCGGATGTCAAATCCGGCATCGCGCATGGGAGAATCCAAAATAGGAAGCAGCCAGAGGCAATTCACACCAAGGTCCTGCAAATAATCCAGTTTATCGATCAACCCATTAAAATCCTTATTGAAAAGATCCACATATAAGGAATAGACCACCGCATCCTTATACCAATCTGATTCAGCCTCCGGAGGGTGCATTGCATATGCATTCTTCATACTTTCCAGGAAGTCTGTCAGCTTGTCAACAGGTTCATTCGGATACAGCTTTTTCCAGTAAGTATATAGCAGTTGTTCAGGATTCATATTTTTTTTGCGCTTTTATACAAAGTTAAGGATAAGATAGGTTGGTTTTGCTGTTAGCAGGAAGGATGCTCAAGGTATTTATTTTTTTGAAAAATTCTGCAGGTGTAAAGCACCAACTAAAACGATTGCGAAAGGAGGTGCAGAGCCTGTTAAATATTTTTAATACAATTAATTAGCCCAGGCTGTAGGAAGCACGGAATGACAAGATTTTTTATAGTATTTTTGGAAGCTACGATACATAAAAGTACTATGATTATGAGACGTTCCGGCACCCTTATTTTTTTACTCCTGTTTGTTATATCTTTTAATTCATATGCAGAAAAAACTGAGGTAAAGCGCATTGATCCGCCAAGCTGGTGGGTGGGTATGAACAATCCGAACCTCCAGTTAATGGTATATGGAGAAAATATTGCAGAAACTTTGCCGGTGATCAATAACACAGGTTTGGCACTTAAAGATGTGATCCGCCTTGAAAATCCGAATTATCTTTTCCTGAATTTGATTATTTTACCGGAAGCAAAACCTGGCATTCTTGAAATCCAATTTAAGAAGGGTAAAAAAGTCATTGATACATATGAATATCCTTTATATCAAAGAAATGATGATCCGGGTTTATACCAGGGATTCGATAATTCAGATGTCATTTATTTGTTGATGCCTGATCGTTTTTCCAATGGAAATCCTGAAAATGACGAAATGGAAGGCTTGCTGGAAAAACCTGATCGAAAAAATCCTTTAGGTCGCCATGGTGGAGATATTCAGGGGATTGTTGATCACCTGGACTATTTGGAAGAATTGGGTATAACGGCTCTTTGGATCAATCCCCTGCTGGAAAACAATATGCCACAGCAATCCTATCATGGCTATGCAATTACGGATTACTATAAAGTGGACCCCCGGTTTGGAACCAATGAGGATTACAAAAGGCTGGTGGAGGAAGCACACAAAAAGGGTTTGAAGATCATTATGGACATGGTGGCCAACCATTGTGGAACAGGGTACTACTGGAATGATGACCTTCCTGCCTCTGATTGGTATCATGAGTGGCCGGAATTTACACGATCAAATTATCGTGGCATTGTCCAGAGTGATCCCAATGCATCAGGTAATGATTACAATAAAATGGTAAAAGGCTGGTTCGATACTTCCATGCCAGATCTGAATCAGCATAATCCGTATTTGGCGGAATTCATTATTCAGAATACGATTTGGTGGATTGAATATCTGGGATTGGATGGCATTCGACAGGATACTTATCCCTATCCTTACAAAGATTTTATGGCGGAATGGATGCAGCGGATTTTGGCCGAATACCCGGAATTTAATGTGGTTGGCGAAGTTTGGCTGAATTACACACCACTTACTGCATATTGGTTGGATAACAAAACCAATAAAGATGGATACCGCTCATACCTGACCAATGTGTTTGATTTTCCGCTGATGTATGCGCTGAACAGGGCTTTTAACGAGGAAGATGGTTGGGACAGGGGAACACTGGCGTTATACGAAACAATCGCCCTCGACTACCTATACAGTGATCCAATGAAGCTTGTGGTAATGACCGATAACCACGATGGCGACCGTTTTTACACCAAAATGCAGGAAGATATTCGCAAATTTAAATTAGGGATGGCATTTGCCATGACCGTTCGAGGGATACCGCAGATGTATTATGGTGGTGAAATACTGATGACAGGTAAGGAACATGACGGTCATGGTTATATCCGTGAAGACTTCCCGGGTGGATGGGAAGGTGATAAAGTCGATGTATTCTCGGGCAAAAAGCTGTCGGATGAACAAAATGAGGCTTTAGGCTTTACAAAGAGACTACTCAATTGGCGCAAATCAAATAAAGCTGCACAGTTTGGCGAATTTACCCATTATATCCCTGAAAATGGGGTGTATGTGTATTTCAGGCATACAGATAAAGAATCTGTGATGATCATGCTCAACAATGCTGAAGAAGAACGAACGGTTGATTTGTCAAGGTTTACTGAAAACTTGAAAGGTTATTCAACGGGTAAAAGTGTGCTTACAAGAACCTATTTTGAAAAGTTAGATGGGATCACCGTTCCTGCAAAATCTCCATTGATTGTGGAGTTACTAAAATAAAGCCCCGATTAACCCCTTAAAAGGGGGATATGGGATTCAAAAAAGTGAAATGCGATAACAAATGATAAAAAAAACAAGCTTACTCATATTCATAATGTTACTTGTAATGGGCAATGTCTCGGCACAAATCGCCTGGCTTGAGCCATCTGACCCCACACCCTTTGAATCAGTTACAATCACTTACAATTCAAACGAAGGTAACAAGGCTTTGGCTGGCTATGAAGGAACGGTTTATTTGCATACAGGTGTGATCACTCAAAACAGCATTGATGGAGGTGACTGGAAACATGTCGTAGGAAACTGGGGTGAGGATGATGAACGAGTAAAGATGACATCAGTAGGTAATGGTATACATCAGTTTCAGTTGGTGATCAATGATTTTTATGGACTTCGACCAGACGAAATACCGCAACAACTTGCGTTTGTCTTCAGAAGTGTTGATGGTGCAAAAGTGGGTAAAACCGCAAATAATGAAGATATCTTTCTGAATGTAAATGGTTACAGGCCACCTGAAAAAGAAAAAGCCAAATACCTGTTTGATGATAGAAAATATATGTCGCACCGGACTGAAAATGGTAATTTCATTGTCAAGACTAATTACGGTATCGTTCAAATAATTCCTTTAACCAACCGCATGGTTGAAGTCAAGCATTTCGATGGGGATCAGATTACAAAAGATTCATCAGTTGCGGTGATTTTACAAGCTCGGAATGTGAAATTTAAAATAGCCGACAATCAGGATCATATAAAATTACAAACCGATAGCCTTGAACTATTGCTGTATAAAAATCCTTTCGCCATATCATTTGTTTTTGCTGAAGATACGATTCTGGAAGAGGAAAGAGGTTTTTTTAAACGAACTGACAACAGCGGATTACGATTCAAAATAGATGCTAACGAGAAAATGTATGGACTGGGAGAAAGAGCCAATGCATTTGACCTGGTAGGAGCAAGGTATAATTTATACAACCGGCCCAAATATGGATATGAAATTGGTGCCAGAAACCTGAATTATTCAGTTCCACTCGTGGTTTCATCAAAGAAATATCTGCTGTTTTTCGATAACCCTCAGAAAGGTTATGCCGATATTGGAGAAACTGAAAACGGAATTTTAGAATGGGGTGCTATTGGCGGTCTTATGAAGTACACGGTCATAGCCGGAGATGATTTTAAAAGTCTGTCGAAAGATTATGCCACTTTAACCGGTTTTCAACCATTACCACCTCGTTGGGCACTCGGAAATCTGCAATCAAGGATGGCCTACCGGACGCAATATGAAACGGACTCCATTGTGACACTCATGCAGGAAAAAGATTTTCCGATAGATGCCATTATTCTTGATTTTTACTGGTTTGGCGATAGCATTCTCGGAACACTCGGCAGGTTGCGATGGTACAAACCCAATTGGCCCGAACCAGAACTAATGATTGCAAAATTTAAAGATAAAGGCGTTAAAACGGTCCTGATTACAGAACCATATATCCTTGATTCTATTGATAACTTTCAGATTGCAGCAGAAAAGGGAATTTTGGCCAGGGACAGCCTGGGAAATCCATATATCAACTATGGTTTTTATTTTGGTAACGGTGGTCTGATTGATATGTTTAATCCGGCCGCAGGCGAATGGTTCTGGGAACAGTATAAAAAACAAATGGAAATTGGCGTGGCTGGTTGGTGGGGCGATTTGGGTGAACCCGAAAGCCATCCGTCCGATATCTATCATATCAATGGCAAAGCCGATGAAGTACATAATATCTACGCGCATTACTGGCATAAATTCCTGGATGAAAAGTTCAAAGAAGACTATCCGGAGCGCAGGCTATTTAACCTGAACAGGGCAGGTTATGCCGGCTCACAACATTATTCCATTTATCCATGGACAGGTGATGTGTCACGCAGTTGGGGAGGACTTCAGGCGCAGCTCCCATTAATGCTGCACATGAGTTTAAGTGGTTTGCCTTTCATTCATTCAGATGCCGGTGGATTTGCACAGGGCACCAAAGATGAAGAATTATACACCAGGTGGCTTCAGATGTCATGTTTCTCACCTATCCTGCGTCCTCATGGATCGGGTATTCCTTCCGAGCCTGTATATTTCAATGACACAACACAGCGGATTGTAAGATCATTCATGAATCTCAGGTACCAATTACTACCTTATATTTATACAACGACCTATGCAGCAAATGCTGAAGGTACACCCATTGTCAGGCCGCTTTTTTATGAATTTCCTGAAGATAGTATAACCTATGATTTGGTGAATGAATATATGTTCGGCGAAAATATGTTGGTGGCCCCGGTTATCGAACAGGGCCAGGAAACCATACAAGTGTACCTGCCGTCAGATGCAAATTGGTACGATTACTGGGATAATGATTACTACAAAGGCGGACAATGGATTGAAATGAAAACGAATCTTGAAACCATCCCCATTTTCATAAAAGCAGGGTCTTTCATACCGATGGTACCTGCTGTTAATTCAACCGACAATTATACATCTGAAAAAATGACCATCCGCTACTATGTGGATGAAGAAGAAGGTTTTAACACGAGCATGATGTACGAAGATGATGGAGAAACGTTTCCCAAAGCAGATGATGCAACTTATGAATTATTAAATTTTAATGCGATTAGCAATGATAACCTGGAGATATTTAATTTTAGCAGCACAAAAGACAATGCATCTTTCACTTATTCAGAAAGACAAATTAATTTTGAAATAATAGGCTTGAAGTCGTTAAATTTCAAAAAAATTCAAATGGAAGATGCATTTGGATTCAATTCAATAATAGGTCAAAAAAATAGTAATGAAACAGGTACATGGTATTTCAAAAATGATGACACCGGTGTGCTGTATATTACGTTTGAATGGGAAGTGAATACAGATATCAATATATCAATGCATAAATAAAAATAAAACATCATGAACCAAGTAAAAAGCTATGTTGTTGTAGCATTATCGTATTTGTTGGTGTTGGGTTTCCTAACATCATGTCAAACGAATGAAAAGAAAAATCAAGAGAAAAATCAAAATCAAAATCAAAAAGAAGTAGAAATGGAGCATGTTGATTGGAGTAAGAACGCTAACATTTACGAAGTGAATATCAGGCAATATACCGAAGAAGGAACTATAAATGCCTTCAGGAAACATTTGCCGAGGTTAAATGAAATGGGTGTGGATATTTTATGGCTGATGCCGGTGCAACCGATCGGAGAATTAAACAGGAAAGGATCGCTTGGCAGCTATTATTCAGTAAAAGAATATAAAGCAGTGAATCCTGAATTTGGTACAATGCAGGACATGAAGAATCTGGTAAAAGAAGCACATGATATGGGCATGTACGTCATTCTTGATTGGGTGGCAAACCATTCCTCATGGGATAATACCTGGGCTACGGAGCACCCTGAATATTATGTAAAAAATGATGATGGCACCTTCCATTCACCATACGACTGGACGGATGTCATTCAATTAGATTACAACAATCCAGCAGTTCGTGATAGCATGACACGGGCGCTGAAATTTTGGATTGAAGAGGCCAATATTGATGGCTACCGCTGTGATGTAGCCGGCATGGTGCCCACCGATTTCTGGAATGATGCCGTTGCGCAGTTAAAACAGATCAAACCTGTTTTTATGCTGGCAGAAGATGAAGATAACCTGAGTTTATTGGAATATGCTTTTGATATGAACTACACCTGGAAATTATTGCACCTGATGAATGATATGGCCAAAGGCGAAAAGAATGTAAAAGATCTGTGGGCATACATCAACTGGAATAATCAAACCTATTCACCGGAAGATTATCGCATGAATTTTATCACCAACCATGATGAAAACAGTTGGAATGGAACTGTGAAAGAACGCATGGGAGATGCAGCTAAAGCATTCGCTGTTTTAACCTATACGATTCCCGGTATGCCTTTGGTTTATAGCGGTCAGGAAGCGGGCAATGAAAAAGCCCTGCGTTTTTTTGAAAAAGATACCATTGACTGGAGCCAGATTCCATATCAGGATTTCTACACAACACTTAACCGGCTGAAAGAGCAAAATAGAGCTTTATGGAATGGTGCCGCCGGAGGTACAATGATAGATATAAGTGCGCCCGGAAACGACAATTTATTTGCCATTCTTCGCGAAAAAGATAAAAACAAAGTAGTGGTGGTTATAAATTTTTCAGTTGAAGAAAGTGTTTTTCTTGCGAATAGTATGGCCGCTTTTGGAACATACAAGGATGTGTTTAAAAACGAATCTGTGAAAATTTCTGAGTATACCCAACTTAGCATGAAACCCTGGTCGTATTTGCTGTTAACAAACCAGGAGTAATCTTGCTGACAATTTCAGATTGTCTTAGCAATCATAATTTTATTTAATTTGGCGCTATCATTTTAACGAATATTTTTAAATGAAGCGTCAGGTGACCATTAAGGATATTGCCAAAAAACTGGGAGTTTCAACTTCTACAGTATCACGGGCTCTGCAGGATCATCCTGATATTAGTGTAAAAACACGTGAAGCCGTTAAAGAGCTGGCGAAGATTCTGGGCTACAAACCCAATATGGTAGCGCTTAATTTAAAACACAGCCGCACAAATACCATTGGAGTTTTGGTGCCTGAAGTAGAGCATTACTTTTTTTCCACCATTTTAAATGGGGTAGAAGAGGTAGCCTATAAAAATAACTTCAGCGTAATGGTTTTTCAATCGAATGAATCATATATGCGTGAGGTATTGATAGCGCAAACTTTCTTGGCCAACAGGGTAGATGGCTTACTGGCTTCTTTCTCAAAAAATACACATGATTTTTCACATTTTCAGCAAATAGTGGATAATGAGATTCCACTGGTATTTTTCGATCGTGAACGGGAAGAACTGCATGCTGATAGTGTGATCGTGGATGATTATTCCGGAGCTTACAATGCCGTAACACACCTGATCAGTAAAGGGTGCAAAAAAATCGCTTTTTTCTCGGCACCGCAGCATCTTGTGCTGGGCAAAAACAGGCTGGAAGGATACAAAGCTGCACTTGAGCATCATGGAATAACCTATAACACTGACCTCGTCTATGCTTGCGATACTTATGACCAGGCTGAAAAAATCTCACGAAGTATTTTAAAAAAACAGGATCGTCCCGATGCCATTTTTGCTGTTAATGATTTAACTGCGATAGGCGCAATGAAAGTCGCCAAACAACAGGGATTAAAAATACCTGCAGACATTAAATTCGTAGGATTTGAAAACAGCCGCAGCGCCTGGATTTGTGAACCTGAACTTACAACTGTAGATCAATTTGGGTTTGAACTGGGTAAAAAAGCCACTGAATTGCTCCTTTCAAGGATCAGGCTAAATTCATTTGATTACAAAACGGAAAAACAAATTGTTAAAACACATTTGGTAAAGAGGGAAACTACGTGAATCATATCTGATCTAATAATATAAATGAGAAAAGCAAGACTATTTGCCCTGCTTTTCCTTTTAATAACTTGTTTTGCTTTTAATTATATCCAAAATTTTGCTGCAGGTTGCCATTTGCCTGGATTTGTGCTTCAGGAATAGGCCATAATGTTACATGCGAAGGTGATACTTCCGGCTTTTCCCACCTGGTATCTAAATAAACGCCAAACCTGATCATGTCTGACCGGCGAAATCCTTCTGCATAAAGCTCTCTGCCTCGTTCAGCTAAGAGAATTTCGTAATTCAATTCTCCCAGAGCTGTAGCGCCTGCCCTGCTTCTCACCTGATTCACAAGGCTCATAGCAGTTCCCATGTCACCGCCTGATCGCATCAGTGCTTCAGCTTTCATTAAAAGCACATCGGCATATCTGAAAATCGGATAGTCGTTGCTTGTATAACGGTCGCTGCCTTCAATAAAGGGGAATTTAGCTACCCTAGCTCCGGCCTGGCGCAAACAGTTTGGTTCCAGCATATTGATTACCGGTGTAAGGTTTAAAGGTGCACCATCCGGATCAATGGGGGCTGTTGGATTTTGCGGATTAAATTTCTCATAACTCGGGTCCTCTACCGGTGTGCCATCAGCATAAAACTGAGGTCCGGTTAGTAAACCATTGCGCCTTGTGTCGACATCCTCAAAAGAATTGTAGAGAGATTCCTGAATGCTGAGGCCATTCCATGTAGCTTCTTCCAGTTTGTATTTGTCCTGCAAATTATAATGCAGGGTAAACAAATGGATTTCAAATACAGGTGCCGAAACCTGGTCGAACGCGATACCCAAAATATACTCGGGAGAAGTAGTGGCGTCTTCTTCAAAATTGGTAAAGAAGTTGGGGGTTAAACTAAAATTACCTGTCATTATTGAGTCGCAGGCCATCGAAGCTTTTTCCCATTGCGCTGTGCCTGTGTACACTTCGGCATTCAGATAGAGTTTTGCCAACACCATTTGGGCTGCGTAATAATTCATACGACCAAAATAGTCGAGCCCTGTTTTCTTTGATAAATGTGGCATGACTGCTAATAGTTCACTTTCAATAAACTCGTATACTTCCTGTCTGCTTTTTGTGCTTGGTTTAAAGTCAGCTGGTACATTAAATTCTGTTTGAATCGGCACATTGCCGTAAATATCAATAAGCCAGTAATAATATAAGGCTCTGAGTGCACGCAACTCTGAAACTGCAGGTGTTACATCCACATCTTCCAATGCTTCAAACTGGAAGATGAGCCTGTTACAGGTATTCACGCCATAAAATATGGTATTCCACCATCTGCCCACATAGGCTTCGCTTGGTGTGTAGGTTAATCTGTGCCAGCGGTGCCATTCACCACCATCAAGCCAGTCGCCACCTCTTTGTGGTACACATAGAATATCGGTTCCGGCATCCATGCCAATGCCATATTTATGACCAAATACCTGGTATAGATTTGTGTATGCTGTTCCAAAAGCGTAAATCAGGTTGTCAGGATCTTCGAATAACTTGTCTCCTGTAATATCCGAATACACCTCCTCATCCAGCTTGGTACACGATTGTTGGGTTCCGACTCCAATTAATAAGAGAGTTACCAACACTACTTTAAATGATATGATTATTTTTTTCATGAGATTCTTATTTTTTGTAGTCATTAAAATGTGATGCTGGCACCAACGGTGAAGCTTCTGGTTCTGAAATAGGTTTTTTCCCTGTCAATACCCGGAGCCAGAGGATTGTTGTTGTCATTTGCATCGCCATATCGCACTTCAGGAGAAACGCCTGAATAATTGGTTAGCGTAAACAGGTTTTGACCTGATAAGTATATTCGCATGGTTTGTACATATTTGCTTTCTCTGAAATCAAATTGATACCCGAGGGAGAAGTTGTCTAGTGAAACAAAATCCGCTTTCTCTACATGCACGTTTGAATAAACCGGTCCATTAGTGGCATCCATATAATCCAGCGCCTGGTTCATACCGCTTTGGATGCCCATCACAACCGGAACACCATACCTGGCATTATTTACATTTACCAATGAATGCCCGAAAACACCTCTGATAAAGAAACTTACACTGAATTTGCCAATGTTGAAATTGTTTCCCCATCCGATTTCAAAATCGGGCAGGCCGCTTCCAACAATTTCATAATCTTCATATTTAACAGGATTTGAGCCTATACCGTCAACAGTGTCACTTGGCATTTTGTATGTAAGAAGACCTGCCGAATCAATCTCATAAAATATGGGTGCAATAATTTGACCAATAGGCTGACCTTGCTCAACAAGAACTGTTTGCACACCTGTTAGGAATGGTGCACCTAATTCACCAAAATATATAACCGGATCATTATCTACCAAGTCGCTGGTGATCGTCACAAGTTCTGTTTCGAAATATTTTGAAAGATTGAATCCGGTAGACCAGCCCCATTTGGGTTTTTCAAATACTTTCCAGTTTACGGCAAATTCTATTCCTGAATTTTTCAACTCTCCTAAATTTAGCCACATTCGGTCTGCTGCATAAGGGGGAACAGGCACCTGGAACTCAAGCAATAGGTCAGAGCTGTTACTCTGGTAATAATCAATAGAACCACTGATCTTGTAATCCAATAAGTAAAAGTCGAGACCGATATCGAATTCTGCTTTTGTTTCCCATTGAAGGTCGGGGTTCGCATTACGTACCGGTGAAAAAGCCTGTATATAATCGCCATTGTAAAAGAACTGATCATCGCCAATATTGAATCGTTCCTGGGCTAAATAAGGCTCTCCGGGTAAGTTACCGGTTACACCGTAACCTCCTCTTAATTTAAGTTGGTTTACATAAGGAATGTCGACAAATTTAGCAATGTCAACACCTGCACTTACAGCCGGAAAATTTCCCCACTTATTGTTTTCACCAAACATGGTTGAACCGTCACGTCTGAAACTTCCTGTTAAATAAATACCGTCGAGGAAAGTGAAGGATGCCCTCGCAAAAAAGCCTACCAGGTTGCTTTTACTGTGGTAACTGTGCATGGTTTCTTTGTTGGCTTTATCAACCGATGCGGAACCTAAGTTGTGATAGGTAAAACCATCAGTTAAAAACCCTTCGCCATAGGCCCATAATTCGTCATTAATTTCTTGTTGCCATGAGTAACCGCCCAAAATGTTAAAACTGATTTTTTCCCAGCGTTTTTCATAATTCGCCGTCAGTTCAAAAAGTTGTTTGGTGCGGTCCTTGGTTTCCTTCCTAGCAAAACCTTTATGTACGCCTGTACCATAAGGTGTCCAGAAAGCATTTTTGCTCCAGTAATTGCCATACAACTCATAATCCTGCGAAACAGAATAAAAACTGGAAATCTTTAATCCTTTAATTGGTTCAAGCACGGCTCTTAAACTTCCGTTTATTCCTGATTTTTTGCCATCCAGCGTGCCCTGTTCAATAATAGCGACCGGGTTGTAAAAGGCAAATGCCTGACGCTGGAAATAACCTCCCCATTCCTGCGAAAAGGCATCCACAGAATCGGTTGTTGCCATCACAGGTGCCGTAGGATTATAACGGGCTGAATAGGTCATGGCATCATCTTGCGCATAATCTTCTTCACGTAAGGTAGCCGACATATTGAAATCAAGAGTTAACATATCGTTAAGTCCTTTTTGCGTGAAGTTCAAACGGCCGTTTAGCTGTTCATAACCTGTTGATTTGACAACACCATTTCCACCCCTGTAATTGAAAGAAACACGGTAACTGGAATTTTTAGTAGCACCATGGGCCGCAAGGTTATACGCCTGCTGAAATGCGTTCTGTGTGATTTCATCCATCCAGTCGGTTGTATTATTGTAGTTGGTTGAATTTGAAAATTTCAAGTAATCTTCAGCCGACAATACATCCAGTTTCTTCGCCACCATATCCGCGGTAAAATCGGCGTTGAATGTTAGGTTGAATGTTTTTTGGTCCCCACTTACAAATTTACCTTTCTTGGTGGTGATGATAATAACCCCGGAAGCAGCTTTCGTACCATAAATAGCTGCTGCGGATGCGTCTTTTAATATGTCAAATGAGGCCACATCATTAGGGTCAAGTGAGTTCATTAAAGCGCTGGTTCCCTGCACACCGTCAATGATGATAAGGGGCTCTGTGTTGGAACCAAAAGTAGAAAGTCCCCTGATCCGAATATTGAAATCCTGGTTGGGATCGCCACCCGGTTTTGAGATGGAAACACCTGCTACACGGCCCTGGATAAGTTGGATCGGATCACTGATATTACCGCTGTTGAAATCTTCAGGCTTAACCCGGCTGATGGCACTGGTAACTTCTTTTGTTTTTTGTGTGCCATACCCCACAACAACTACTTCCTGTAATTCTTCTCCCGGTGCTAAAACCACATCTATTTTATCCGAAGTAATCGGAATAAGTTGTGTGGCATAACCTACATAGGAAAACCTGAGTGAACTTAAAGTATCAGGAACGTTAAGGTGATACTTACCATCAATGTCAGTTACCGTACCCTGGCCCATATCGCTGCCAAATGTAACATTGACACCAATTAAAGTTTCACCGGTCTCTGCATCTGTCACTGTACCTGTTACAGTCCTCTGTTGCGCTTGCAATTGTAGTAAGCCGAACATAAGGAAAACAAACAGGAATGCTCTGATAAAACGTAAATTTTCAAGCATAAAAGTTGATTTTATTGGTTTTTGATTTATTATTTGTTACGAAGTTACTAAATTAAATACAAAAATAATACATGTGATAATTGGGTTCATAAACTATATCATTGACTACTGTATTATCAATCATGAATGGTTATTATTATTTCATTGAAATAAACGTAAGTTGTACAAAACCAGTTGAATATATTACAAACGCTGGAGGTTGCGTAATTTCATGTATTTTAAGGTTCTGATTTAGTTTTGCTTAACAATTATTTAACACAATCGTTTGCATCAGCCTTTTACACCATATGTTATAGCGTGCAAAGTTTTTTTTTAATCCGCACCATCAGTTATTATGTAACCAGACAAAAAATCGTTATCTTAGCACGAACAAAAAAATCAATTATTCATTTAAACCTTTATAACATGAAGAGAGTTTTACTATTAGCAATGCTGGCTGTATTCGTGTCACTTAATGTGATGAGCCAATGCGGTCAGGTTAGTTTAATTGGTGAGTTTAATGGTTGGGCTGATGATCACATGATGACACGTGATGCCAATAACCCGGCAGAGTTTACAACTTTTCTCACCGTAACCGAAGCGGATGACGTCGATCCGGTTGATGGCGTTATTACGATGAAATTTCGTGCCAACAAAGATTGGACAAATAACTGGGGTGCCGCTGATTTTCCAAGCGGTGTAGCTGTTCTCGATGGCGACAATATCCCCGTACCTCCTGGTAACTATCTTGTTTCTTTTAATTGCGAAACAGGTGCTTACAATTTTACTGCGACTTGCGGTGTTGTGAGTATGATCGGAGAATTTAATGGTTGGGCTGGAGATCATGCATTAATGAGAGACCCAATGAATCCTGATAGCTGGACGGGATATATTTATCTTACTGAGGATATGGATACAAGCGATCCTCCTGATGGTATTGTGGAATTAAAATTCCGTCAAAATGCTGATTGGGCCGTTAACTGGGGAAGCGCTGATTTTCCAACTGGTACAGGTATAGTTGATGGTGACAATATTCCTGTTCCTATTGGAAATTATAAAGTTGAATTTAACTGTGCTACAGGTGAATATACATTCACCTCAACTTGCGGCATGGTAGGCCTCATAGGTGAGTTCAATGGTTGGGCAGCCGATTATTGGATGATGAGAGATCCAATGAATCCTGATTTATGGACGGTTGTTTTAAGTCTTAATGATGAAATGGATACAAGCGATCCTCCGGACGGTGTTGTTGAGTTAAAATTCCGTGCCAATTCTGATTGGGGTACAAACTGGGGTTCTGCTGATTTCCCAACAGGTACAGGTGTGCTTGATGGCGACAACATTCCTGTTCCTTTAGACGAAACAGGTATTTCAACAGACTACTATGTTACATTTAATTGCGCTACTGGCGAATACTCATTCGAAACAACAAGTGGTCCTATAAGTATGATTGGTGCTTTCAATGACTGGAACGGTGATGTAATGATGACAAGAGATCCGATGAATCCTAATATGTTCACATTAACCCGCGATTGGTTTGAAACAGCTGAATCCAAATTCCGTGAAAATAAAGACTGGAGTGCTAACTGGGGTTCTGCAGATTTCCCGACCGGCACAGGTGCCGACAATGGTGACAATATCCCTGTTGCTGCTGGAACTTATGATGTAACTTTCGATTATTCAACCAAAGCTTACACTTTTACAGCGAATAATGAAGCTTGTGGTGAGATATCTATTATTGGTGATTTTAACGAGTGGGAAGCAAGTGGTTTTCCAACTTATATGAACCGTGATCCTGAATCACCTAATACATTTACCTTGGCTTACAATTTTACTTCTGCAACCACCTTATTCTTCAAGATGGTTGACGGACAACCAATTGGCAATGATAATATCTGGGGTGGTACAACTCTATGCCAGACAGGTGTTCATGATGTAACAAAGTTAATTGCTGTTTCAGGGGGCAAATACAATATTACTTTCAATTGCCTGTCAGGTGATTATTGCTTTGAGCGTCTCGGAAATTCTGTGATTGCGCCCAAAGTATTTGACATGACCGTTGATGGTAACTTGAATGAAGCTGACTGGAATATAGATCAGAATGTATCAAGGGTTATTGACGGCGAAGCAACGGATGATTTAAATACAGTTGATTTTGGCGTAACCTACAAAAGTGGTGACGCTAAAGAAGGTGCCTATTTATTTGTTGGTGTCAGGGTTTTAGATGCTGTTCCGTTCTTAGGTGATGCCGGCGAAATTTTTATTGATGGTAACAAATCAGGTGGTGCATATGACGACTTTGATCTGCACGCTACATTTGGTGCCGGAGGTATAACCATCTTGCAGGGACCTGCTGACTTAACAGCTGAAGATATCCTGCTTGGGTTCTCTATCGTTCCGGGTAGTGGATACAATGCCGAAGTGGGTATTCCATTAGACAAACTGGGTGTAACACCTGAAGAAGGCGCTCAAATGGGCTTCGACTTGTTTGTGAATGATGATGATGGCGATGGCGTAGCCTATACACTTGGCTGGAATGGCGGTTTGGAGAACTATGAAAATACTTCTTCATTTGGTGATCTTAATTTTGGCGTTTTATCATGCGGATGTATCAGCGTGTATAATTCAACTATCGGTGACGTGGTGTTAAGAAACCCAACCGATATGCCAACATATTATGTAGGTACGTATGAACTTTTTGATGCACAGGATGTGGTATTCAGAAAAGATATGCAATCAACTGTTGAATGGAGCTCTGATGCATTCCCTACAGGTGTTGCCACTATTGGCGGAGCTATGATTCCTGCAACTGCTGATAAATACAGGATTTCATTTGATTGTATCAGCGGTGAATATAATTTCGATGCAGCAGGGGTAGTTCCGGATGAAGGAATCGCTATGGCGCAATATACCGAAACAGCTCCCACAATTGATGGTGACCTGGCAGAATACAACCTAGAATATGGTAGTGATGTTTTAGTTGCAGGTACAGGCCCGAATAACAACACTGTCACCTGGGGCGCTAAATGGGATGCATCAAGTTTATATATTGGTGCGAAAGTAGTTGACGCGGTTGTTGAATTTACAGGCAACCCTTGGGATAACGATGCTGTTGAAATGTATATCGATGGCAACAATGACAAGGATGGTGCTTATGATGCTGATTTCGATACACAGCTCATAGTTGATGCGAATCCTGAAGATACCCTCTGGGTAAAAGCGGATGGTGTGCCAATCACAGATTTTGACGCGATTTATAAAACCACAACTGATGGTTACATTGTTGAATTAAGACTTGCATGGAGTAATTTTGACTTTGCACCAGGTAGAGGCCGTGTAATGGGCTTTAGCCTTGGTAATAATGATAGTGACAACAATGTGGGACGTGATTACCAAACCGTATGGTATGGAACAGGAAGCAACTGGAGCAATACAGGAGATTTAGGCGACATGCAACTTGCAGGTGGACCATTCTTCTTTGTTGATGGTATAAATGAAAACGTATTGTACAATGCCAATATCTCATTGTATCCGAATCCGACAACCGGACATGTAAACCTGAGGTCAATTGGTGACGTATTCCAGGGTGATGTGCAGGTATTGGTAACTGATATCCAGGGCAGGGTAATTACTCAAATTACCGAAAGCTTTAATGGAGGTAATCTGGTACAGTTCAACATGAGCAACCTGACACATGGTATTTACTTCGTAAACATTTTAGCTGATGACGGCAAACGTGCTGTTAAAAAGCTGATTGTTCAATAATATTTAATTTCTTAATAATAATTAAAACTGCCCCGTCTCCGGGGCAGTTTTTTATTTATTGCAAGTATTCAGTTACTTTTGCAGCCTTAAACCAAATTAATATGCTTTATAAAATACTCTTTCTCTTCACATTTCTAATTTCCGGTTATTTAACTCAATCACAGATAATTACAGCCGACCCACCATTTCCAACAGCCGATGAACCAGCTACCATTTATTTTGATGCTACTGGTACCGCACTTGAAGCGTATACAGGTAGTGTGTATGCGCATACAGGGGTTACAGTTGATGGTCTGCAATGGCAAAATGTAATTGGAAATTGGAATGTGAATAGTTCACAACCCAGGTTAACGAACATAGGTAATGATTTGTATAAATTAGAAATTTCACCCACTATCCGGCAGTTTTACAATGTTGAACAATCTTCAACTATTACCGAGATGTCATTTGTCTTCCGAAGTTCGGATTCGCAATTACAAACCTCGCCCGATATTTTTTACAATGTATATGAACTGGAACTGGCGGTAGTAATCATGTTGCCTGAAGCCGTTGCTGTTATTGTTCAGTTGGAAGACACCGTACATGTTGAATGGAGCACCAACCTGGCTGATTCCAGTTTTTTATACATAGATGATGAGATGGTATTTGCTGATACGGGCAATTCTTTTCAATATGATATTCCGGTGACTACCACTGAAGCAAGATGGGTTAGGGCTGTCGCCAAAAATGCTACCGAAATGGTAGCCGATTCCTTTTATTATTATGTACGGTCCGAACCTATCATTGAAGCATTGCCCAATGGTATCAGGGATGGTATCAATTACATAAATGACACAACGGTTATGCTGTGCTTATATGCGCCCGAAAAGGAATATGTATTTGCCTGGGGAGACCATAGCAACTGGGAATTGTCAGATGACATTTACATGAAGCAAACGCCAGATGGAAACAGGTATTGGGTTGAAATTAGCGGACTGGAACCTCAAAGGCAATATATATTTCAATATTTTATTGATGGTGATCTCAGGCTCCTCTTAGGTGATATGTATTGCGAACAAGTAAGTGACCCGTGGAATGATCATCTCATCAGCCCCGAAACCTACCCAAACTTGCCTGTATATCCCCAAGGTAAAACAGATTTTATGGCAAGTGTATTTCAAACTGCGCAGGAAGCTTTCCAGTGGCAGGCTGAAAATTTTTTACCACCAAAGAAAGAGGACCTAGTAATTTACGAATTACTCATAAGAGATTTCATTGAAAAACATGATTACAATACTTTAATTGACACCCTTGATTACCTTGACAGGCTGGGTGTGAATGCCGTCGAGTTGATGCCATTTAATGAGTTTGAAGGAAATTCCAGTTGGGGTTACAACCCGAATTTCTATTTTGCACCCGACAAATATTATGGTCCCCGAAATACCCTGAAAGCATTCATTGACGAATGCCATAGCAGGGGGATGGCCGTTTTTATGGATATGGTACTGAACCATTCTTATGGTGCTCCTTTTGTGCAAATGTATTACGACTATGAAAATAACCGGCCTGCAGCCAATAGTCCTTGGTATAATCAGGAAAGTAACTTTCCGTATGCCGATGC
>JAZBOW010000013.1:0-6211 GCA_036351335.1 Bacteroidales bacterium
ACCTGAAATGCTTCAATGGCCTGGGTAGGGCAGGCATCGATACATTTAGTACAGGTGCCGCAATAGTTTTTATAATCAGTTTTATCATAGGCCAGCTCCAGGTCGCAAATGATATGACCGATAAAATAAAAAGAGCCACCTTTCCGGTTGATCAGCAGGGTGTTTTTTCCGATAAATCCAAGTCCGCTTTCACGTGCCCAGGATCTGTCAAGAACAGGCGCTGAATCAACAAACAACCTGGCGACTCTTTCACCGGTTTTTTCTTCAATAGAGGATAACAATAAGGATAATTTTTCTTTGATTACAAAATGATAGTCTTTACCATAAGCATATTTTGAAATACGTAAATTGTCCGTTTCTGGTAGTTTTCTTAGAGGATAATAATTATACAACACTGTAATCACAGATTTAGCACCATCTACAAGTTTGGAAGGATCATACCGTTTTGATTTATTTTTTTCGAGGTACGACATGGTGCCGTGCATGCCTTTTTTGAGCCAGGCTTCCATCCGGGCCTCATCTTCCTTTAAATGCTGGGCTTTTGATATGCCGCATGCGAAAAAACCGATTTTTCCTGCTTCACTTTTTATGAATTCACTTAATTGGAATGTATTCATCTTATCAGGAAGGCGTTTTAAAATAGATTTCCCTGGTCGGGATTTTTGATTTTTCCAAGATGTTTGTAAGCCAGTTCAGTAGCTTCCCTTCCACGCGGTGTGCGCATCAGGTAGCCTTCCTGAATGAGGAATGGTTCATATACTTCTTCAATCGTTCCAGACTCTTCGCCCACAGCTGTGGCAATAGTTGTGATGCCCACGGGGCCACCTTTAAATTTATCAATAATGGTTGACAGTATTTTATTATCCATCTCATCCAATCCGAATTTGTCCACATTCAGCGCTTCGAGGGCATGTTTTGAAATCTTCATTTCAATTTCACCTGAACCCTTAATCTGGGCAAAGTCGCGAACGCGGCGCAATAACAGGTTAGCGATCCGTGGCGTTCCCCGGCTTCTTCTGGCTATTTCAAAAGAAGCATCTTCATCAATTTTAACTTTTAATATGGATGCCGAACGCTTGATGATGCCGGCCAGTGTTTCAGTATCGTAATAAGCTAAACGTGATGTAATGCCAAATCTCGAACGGAGCGGTGCCGTGAGCAATCCTGAGCGTGTGGTCGCACCGATCAATGTGAACGGGTTCAAACTGATCTGAACGGATCGTGCATTGGGTCCGGTTTCGATCATGATATCGATCTTGAAATCTTCCATGGCCGAATATAAATATTCCTCCACTACCGGACTCAAGCGATGGATTTCATCAATAAATAATACATCGTTTTCTCCCAGGTTTGTTAATAAACCCGCCAGGTCACCGGGTTTATCCAGCACCGGACCTGAGGAAGTAATAATATTGACACCTAGTTCGTTCGAAATGATATATGAAAGGGTGGTTTTTCCTAATCCCGGGGGGCCATGCAACAACACATGGTCAAGGGCCTCACCTCGCTGCTTGGCAGCTTCCACAAATATTTCCAGGTTTTCAACTACCTTGGGTTGACCTAAAAAGCTACTGAACTGACCCGGCCGCAGTACATTCTCAATTTCGATCTCAACCTTGCTTAAATGGTCCTTCGTAGCATCAAGATTTTCGTTCATTCCTGCTTAACTTAAGCAACAAAAGTAATAATAAGTGCCGAATAAATTTTTATGAATAAAAGCTTGTATGTTGGGACTGTTTTGAAATTCAGAAAAAAAATATTACATTAGCTTCATAATCAATTTATCAGTTAATTGATGGTAAATGCAGGAATATCAATGCAATAAAATTCAGCGCCATGAAAACAATATTAGTTGCCATTGACTTCTCGAAAAATGCGGAACACGCGTTGGAATACGCTGTTTTGTTCGCCAACAAACTTAATGCTTGCATACATTTGATATGGGTGGATAATACATTGGTAGAAGAAAGCGTTATTGATATTATTGAAGGTGAGACCAGAATCGAAAAGCGCTCATACATGAATAGTATCATAAAGAAATTTCAGCCTCAGGTGCAATGTGGTGAGATACAGGTTTTATTAAGAAAGGGCAGGGTATATCAAGAAATATCAAAGGCAGCTAAACAGATAAATGCAGATATGATCTTCGCGGGTACACATGGTGTTTCAGGTTATGAGCAATACTGGATTGGAAGTAATGCCAACCGAATTGTAAGTCAGGCGCCATGTCCAGTGGTTACTATCAGAAGTGATTATCAATTTAAGGATTCAATTAAAAATATATTGCTTCCTTTAGACAGTTCCCTTGAAACCAAACAAAAACTCCCATTTGCTGCTGATCTTGCCAAGAAATTCAATGCGACTATTCATCTTTTAAAAGTTTTCAATACGCCATTAAGTGTCATCAGGAAAAGAATTGATAAGTACGGTGAAGATGCTGTAGCATGCCTAAAGGAAGAAAAAGTAAAGTTTGTAACCGTAGAATTGGAGGCTGATAATGTGGCGGCATCAATAATCAAATACAGCCGGCAAAATAAGATTGACCTGATTTCAATAATGACGGATCAGGACACCACTACGGCCAAGAAATTTTTAGGGCCCTATGCCCAACAATTGATCAATAACTCGGAAATTCCTGTTTTAAGTTTGCGATCCAAAGAAATACTGGAATAAAAAATACTTTTATCACTATATGAATATTAAATCCATCATATTAGCTGTTATATTAACCACTGCAGTTTTTGGGTTAAGTGCACAATATACTAATACAAATACGGTAATTACATATAGTGATCCCCAGATTGAAGATCTCGTTGAATTACATATTATCTATAATGAAGTATTTCCTGTCATCGAAGGCTACCGGATCCAACTGATCATGCTGGCCGGGAATACAGCACTTGATGAAATCAATGAAAAAAAAACTGAATTTGAAAAAAGTCATCCTGCAATAAGTACTTATATTACTTTTAGAGAACCCTATTACCGCCTGCGGGTTGGCGATTTTAGAACTAGATTGGATGCAGTGGAGTTTATGGAAAGCATAAAGAGAAGCTATCCTCAGGCATGGGTTATTAAAGATAAAATTACATTTCCTGAATTAACCAAATATAAAAAAACCTTCAATTATGAATAAAAAAATCCTCGTTGGCGTCGATTTCTCCGAATGCTCTATTAATGCACTGGAGCATGCAATTACCATAGCACAAAGAGCATCGTCGGGCATTACAATGGTGTGGGTAAATCATTTAGATTATTCCAAAGAAATTTTCTCGGTCGAACCGAAAGATCTGATAAAAGAAGTAGAGAATAAATTTAATGTGCTAATTAAAAAATATAAAAGCAAACTTGGCAGGGAGGAGTTTAATTTTCAGATCAGGAAAGGTAAAGTGTATAAAGAAATTTGTTCAGTTGCGGATGAGATCAATGCTTTTTTGATTATTATTGGCACACATGGTTCAACCGGTTTCGAAGAATTTTGGATTGGAAGCAATGCCAACCGTGTTGTATCGTCCACTACAAAACCGATTATCACCATCAGAGCCGGTGTAGATGTTGAAAAAGGCCTGAAAAAAATTGTCATTCCATTTGACAGTACCAAAGTAACCAGGCAAAAATTGCCAATGACAGCGCTACTTGCAAAATTTTTTAACGCCGAAGTGCATATTTTGGGAATGTACACATCAAGTCTTGACGATATCCGTTACCGCATTCAGAATTACGTGGAGCAAGCTAAAGATTATCTTGAAGAAAATGATATCAGGCACCAAGAAGTGTTTATTGAAACAGATCATATCACGGAGTCAACCATTGAATATGCCAAAAAAGTAAAAGCAAATTTAATATCTATCATGACCGAGCAGGAAACTAAAACTTCAAACCTCTGGCTAGGGCCATATGCCAGCCAAATGGTAAACCATTCGCCAATTCCGGTGCTCAGCATACATCCTGATCGGATAAGATTTTTTAATGGGTAACAAAAAAGGCCGCAACTGCGGCCTTTTTTGTTAAGAGTTTGTCAAAGTTCACTAGCTTTTAATGACTTCGTTATTTTTATTCAGGAATAGGTATTCAAGCAAGTGGAAATCTTTATTCTCCCTGATCTTAACCCATCGTTTATATTTTAAAAACCATTTGTATCGAATTGATTTTACACCTTTTGTCAGGTACGCGGCAATAAACGGGTGTACTGCCAACGTCAGGTTTTTTTCATTCTGATCCTGGATCAGGTAATTCAGGTTATTTTCAATATCATCAACGACAATAACACTTGATTTAATTTCCCCCGAACCATTACAAACCGGGCACTGTTCCAATACTGGAACAGTCATCAGAGGCCTTACACGCTGGCGTGTAATCTGAACAAGTCCGAAACGGCTGGGAGGCAGAACAGTATGCTTGGCACTATCCTTTGCCATCTCTTCCTTAAACCTGTTAAATAATGCGCGCCTGTTTTTAGCATCATTCATGTCAATAAAATCAACCACGATAATGCCACCCATATCGCGCAAACGCAATTGACGGGCAATTTCAATGGCGGCTTCAATATTCACCTCCAGGGCATTCTCTTCCTGCGAGTTGTCCTTGTTAACCCGATGTCCGCTGTTCACGTCAATAACATGAAGTGCCTCGGTATGCTCAATTATGAGGTAAACACCACTTTTAATGGTGACGGTTTTGCCAAAGGAATTTCGTAATTGTTTTTCAACACCAAAATACTCGAAAATAGGCGTACGGCCTTTGTATCTTTTTACAATGTCTATTTTATCAGGCGAAATAGTCCCCAGCAAATTTCTTGCTTCTTCAAATAGTACTGAATCATTTACATGTATGCTGTTGAATGACTCATTCAGGTTATCTCTTAAAATGGTGGATGTGCGTCCGAGTTCGCTCAATACCTTTCTGGGAGCCGAAATATGTGGAAGTTGCTTGGTAATTTTTTCCCATTTTGAAGTTAAATCGCGTAAATCAGCATCCAGTTCTGCAACCTTTTTATGTTCGGCAACGGTTCGGATGATAACCCCGTAGTTGTTTGGCTTTATGCTTAATATCAGTCTTTTAAGCCGGCTTCTTTCTTCCTTGCTTTTTATCTTTTGGGAAATAGAAATCTTATTTGAAAAAGGTAGTAATACAATATACCTGCCTGGGAAAGAAATTTCGGTTGAAATACGCGGACCTTTGGTTGAAATAGGTTCTTTAGCTATTTGAACCAGAATCTGCTGTCCTGAAGTAAGTACCTGGTTAATTTTCCCTGTTTTTTCAATATCTTTTTCGAGCCTGAATTTTTCAAAGCTGATGTGCTGAGACTTACCAAGCGTCCCAAGCTTTACGAAATTGTTGTACGTTTTGATTTGTGGTCCCAAATCCAGGTAATGCAAAAATGCATCCCGTTCGTAGCCAACATCAACAAAAGCAGCATTCAGGCCAGGCATTATTTTCCTGACTTTACCCAGAAAAATGTCGCCAACCGAAAACTGATTGTTATTCTGTTCTTTATGAAGTTCGACTAATGTCTTGTCCTCAAGAAGTGCAATGCTAACCTCCGATGAATTTGAATCGATGATTAATTCTCTATTCACAATATATCTATAATTTAGAAATGCCACTCAAAACCAAGGTTTCAAGTGATAATAAAAGGACAACAAAAAATAAATGTCGAGGTGAGCTGGATCAAATTAAATAACACAATGCCTTTTGCAATATCGCATTGTGTTATTGAAAATTTAAGAAAAATTATTTCTTCTTATGCCTGTTTTTCCTTAAACGCTTTTTACGTTTATGGGTAGCCATCTTGTGTCTTTTCCTCTTTTTACCGTTTGGCATAGTTAATGTTTTTTGTAGATTTTTAAATTATTTTACGTTACCCTTTACTTTATTTACAAAAGTTTTTGCAGGTTTGAAAGCAGGAATATTGTGAGCAGGAATAATGATCGTTGTGTTCTTTGAAATATTTCTTCCTGTTTTTTCAGCCCTTTTCTTGATAATAAAACTTCCAAATCCTCTTAAGTAAACATTCTCACCGTCAACCATAGTATCTTTTACAGTTTCCATGAATGATTCAACTACTGCTTGAACAGCTACTTTTTCAATACCGGTTTTATTGGCAATTTCGGTTACAATTTCCGCTTTTGTCATGTCTTTATTTTTTAATTGATTAAATATTAGTTTTTTATTTCGGCTGGCAAAAATAAAACATTTTCACTAACATTGC
>JAZBOW010000014.1:0-2955 GCA_036351335.1 Bacteroidales bacterium
AATATCGTCTTCATTCAGCTGCTGACGCTTCTTGGTATCTGCATTTTGAATACGCATCAATGCTTTTCGCTAATTAAAACAAATTACAATGGTAAAAATAAGATTTAAGTGGAGAATCATGCCAAAATCGTGGTACAATTACTATTTTTGCACTTCATTTTTTACTTTCAAATAGCAAAGCATGAAGCAATTAATAGAATGTGTCCCGAATTTTAGCGAAGGCCGTGATATGGCCATAATCAAACAGATAACTGATGAGATTGAAAAGGTAGATGGAGTTACTTTGCTGGACGTCGATCCCGGTGCTGCCACCAACCGGACGGTAGTTACATTTGTAGGTACACCTGACGAAGTACTGGAAGCAGCTTTCAGGGCTGTAAGAAAAGCAGCAGAGGTAATAGACATGCGACATCATAAAGGCGAGCATCCGCGTTTTGGTGCTACAGATGTTTGCCCGCTAATCCCGGTTTCAAACATCACCATGGAAGAAACAGTTGAGTTTGCAAGGAAATTAGCTAAACGAATAGGTGGAGAATTGGAAATTCCCATCTTCTGTTACGAGAATGCTGCATTCTCAGATGTTCGCCGGAATCTGGCCAATTGCCGGTCGGGGGAATACGAAGCATTGCCGGAACGCATTGTTACCGAGGAGTGGAAACCTGATTTCGGTCCCAATGTTTTTAATGATCGCGTTGCAGGCTCAGGTGTCACAGCATTGGGAGCCCGCGATTTTCTTGTGGCATTCAATGTTAACCTGAATACCACTTCAACCCGCAGGGCCAATGCGATCGCTTTTGATGTGCGCGAAAGAGGCAGGGTAAAGCGTGAAGGAAATTCGCTTACGGGAAAGATTGTAAAAGACGAGAAAGGAAAACCGGTGATGATCCCCGGTTCCCTGAAAGCTGTAAAAGGCATTGGATGGTTTATTGAAGAATACGGCGTTGCTCAGATTTCTATGAATCTGACCAACATCAGCACCACCCCGGTGCACATTGCTTTTGATGAAGTATGTAAAAAAGCTGATGAACGCGGCATACGCGTAACCGGCTCTGAACTGGTAGGATTGATCCCGCTTGAAGCTATGCTTGAAGCCGGTCGCTATTTCCTCCGAAAGCAGAAACGATCCGTTGGTGTGGATAATGATGAACTGATCAAAATAGCCATCAAATCGATGGGACTGGATGACCTGAAGCCTTTTGATCCGAAGAAAAGAATTATTGAGTATTTACTTGAAGAAGGAAAGAATAAACTGGTCGACATGACGTTAACCGATTTTGCCAATGAAACCGCATCAGAATCTCCTGCACCCGGTGGCGGATCAATCTCAGCCTATGCAGGTGTGCTTGGCGTGTCATTGGGAACCATGGTAGCCAATCTGTCATCGCATAAAAGAGGCTGGGACGACCGTTGGGAAGAGTTTTCAGATTGGGCTGAAAAAGGACAGCATTATAAGGACCAGCTATTACATTTGGTAGATGAGGACACAATTGCCTTCAACAAAATAATGGAAGCATTTGGATTGCCAAAAAAGACAGAGGAGGATAAAAAGCTGAGAAGCAAGGCTATTGAAGATGCCTCTAAATATGCCATGGAAATTCCTTTCAAAGTGATGCAAACAGCATTTAATTCAATGGAGGTAATGAAAGCGATGGCTGAAATAGGTAATCCCAATTCAGTTTCCGACGCAGGTGTTGGCGCACTTTGTGCTTTAACTGCTGTTGAAGGTGCTTACCTGAATGTAAAAATAAATGCCGGAGGGATTGAGGATAAAGTTTTTACCGATGACTTGCTGAAAAGGGGAGAGGAGATCGCTAAAAAAGCCAAATCCGAAAGGGATGCAATCATCGCCATTGTGGAAGAAAAGATAAAGAGTTTATAATCGCATTTATCCTGAATGCAGTGAAGTAGAATGCCTAAAGAACTCCTCTGGGGAAGAATATCCTCTTGACCTGATTATTCAGCAAGCATCAATAAAAAAAGCCTTTGCATACGCTCAGGATAGTAAACAATGATAATGATGGACCAATTTACAACCATACTGCTTTATTTAACTTCTTTTTTCACATTGATGAATCCGATAGGAACCATGCCGGTATTTTTAGCCATGACCAGTGAATTGTCGAAAAGAGAAAGAAGGGCTACAGCTATGAAAGCTGTATTAACTGCCGCTTTTGCGTTAATCCTGTTCGCATTTCTCGGGAAATACCTTTTTGATTTCTTTGGTATTTCTGTAGCCGGGCTGAAAGTAGTTGGTGGCATCTTGTTCTTTATCATTGGATATGATATGCTCAATGCCCGCATCAGCCGCTTAAAACTCACCAAGAAAGAAGCCACACAATACGCCGATGATATATCGATTACACCACTTGGAATACCCATGATCGCTGGACCGGGGGCCATAACAAATGCCATAGTCCTTATGGGGGACAGCCAGGATGTAACTTCCAAGTTTTTAGTAATTCTTTCCATACTAATTGTACTGCTTATTGTATGGATGGTGCTGGTAGGAGCTGTTGGTATCACTAAATTTATGGGGGAAAGGGGCAATAAGATCATGATGAAATTGATGGGTTTGATCGTGATGGTGATCGCTGTCGAATTCTTTTTCTCAGGATTAACACCTTATATTCAGGCAATTATAAAATAGTAAAAAAATCGGGCTTTCATTAGGATAATAATAAGAAAGTTGGTATTTTTGCCGACCAAAATTATAAAGCGTTAAACAATGGCGAAAAAGACGAAAGATGCGAGGATACAGGTAATTTTAGAATGTACCGAGCACAAAGAGAGCGGGATGCCGGGTACTTCTAGGTATATTTCTACAAAAAATAAGAAGAATACACCTGAAAGGCTTGAACTGAAGAAGTATAACCCGATCTTAAAGAAAATGACTGTTCACAGAGAAATTAAATAAGAGATACCATGGCTAAGAAAGTTGTTGCATCATTACAATCA
>JAZBOW010000015.1:0-3130 GCA_036351335.1 Bacteroidales bacterium
AAAAGCAGATAAATCAGTCAACCGGATGATCGCTATCGTAGAGGACCTGGAAGAAATCAATAAACTCGAATCGGGTGAATTGAAAATAAAAAAGGAAAGCTTCGACCTGATAGAACTAACGAGAGAAGTGATGGATTTTTTGGAAATGAAGGCCGAAAATTTTAACTCTAAAATTCAACTAAAATCTTCATTCCGTACCGCTAAAATTATAGCTGATAAACGCCGGATCAGGCAGGTATTGATCAACTTGATCGACAACTCCATTAAATATGGAGATATTGAACATAACCAAATCACCATTTCATTTTACGACTTCCATGACAACTACCTCGTGGAAGTTTCCGACAATGGGAAAGGCATTCCGGAAGAATTTTTACCACGCATATTTGAAAGGTTTTACAGGACGGAATTCAGCCGATCACGTGACAAAGGTGGTTCGGGACTGGGCTTGGCCATCGTAAAACACATTATTGAGGCCCACCAGCAAACTATTAGCGTAAGAAGTAAAATTGGAAAAGGCACCACCTTTTCGTTTACAATGAAAAAAGGGTAGATCTTATTTTTTTCGTTCAATAGTAAATTCAATTAGTAGTTCCAGCGCCTGCCTTGCTTGATTTTCAGGAAATTCATTTAGTAGATCAATGGATTTGTTTTTAAATTCAAGCATCTTTTCTGTGGCATATTGAATACCGCCGGATGTCGATACTTTTTCCATCAGCCAGTCCACTTTTTTCGTGTCAGTATTGTAGCGCTTCACAATTTGTATCATCTTGCGTTTTTCGGCTGTCGAAACCCGGTTAAGCGCATAGATTAACGGTAAGGTCATTTTCTTTTCCTTAATATCGATACCACTGGGTTTGCCGGTACTGTTGCCTTTTACAAAATCAAAAAGGTCATCTTTTATCTGGAAAGCCATCCCGGCATTTTCACCAATAAGGCGCATCTTTTCTATGTCGCTATCGCTGGCTGAAGAAGCGGCTCCTGTAGCAAAACAGGAAGCCAGCAATGAGGCAGTTTTCTTCCTGATGATCTCATAATAAATGTCTTCTTCAATATCCAGTTTACGGGCTTTCTCGATCTGTAAAAGCTCGCCTTCGCTCATTTGCTTTACAGCTCTCGAAACAATATCAAGCATCTTGTATTCTTTGTGTTCAAGGGCTACTAGTAAACCTCGAGACAGAAGGTAGTCGCCAACTAAGACCGCTATTTTATTGCGCCACAAAGCGTTGACTGAAAACCTGCCACGACGCTGCGACGAATCATCAACCACATCATCATGCACAAGGGTAGCAGTATGCATCAGTTCCACCAATGTAGCGGCACGATAAGTGGAGTCATTCACTTCGCCAAAAAGTTTGGCACTGTAAATCACCACCAATGGACGCATTTGCTTGCCTTTGGCTTTCAAAATATAACGCATAATGACGTCCAGTAGAGGGACTTTCGATTTTACCGCATTACGAAACATTTTTTGAAAGGCTGCGAGTTCTTCCGTTACCGGACGTTTTATTTCAAGTAAGCTGCTCATGGGGATTCAAAATTAAAGCTATTTTTGCAAAAATTATTTTGTGGCAGGTTTTTTATTTGATAATATCGTTTTTGGGCCCGTTTACAGTCGTAGGCTTGGTGTTTCATTAGGCATTAACCTATTGCCTAACAACAGTAAATACTGCAATTTTAACTGTATCTATTGTGAATGTGGATGGACAGAAATAAAGAAAGGTGAAAAGATCATTTTACCAAATCGCGAGGAACTGACAACCAGGCTCACCAATAAGTTAAAGGACTTAAAGGGAACTGTCAATGAGCCTGACACCATCACATTCGCCGGAAATGGCGAACCTACCATACATCCTGATTTTCCGGGCATTATTGATGATACCATAAAAATCAGAGATAAGTACGCGCCTAAAGCGCAGATAAGTGTTCTGTCGAATGCCAGTATGCTGCGTAAACCCAAAGTTGTGGAAGCCCTTAAAAAAATTGAATTGAACATCCAGAAACTGGATAGCGGCATTGAAAATACCTTCAACCTAATCAATCAAACCGCGAAAGGTTTGTCGTTTGACAAAATTGTGGATGGTTTGCTGGCATTTGAAGGGAAAATTATTGTTCAGACCTTATTTTTGCGTGGCGAATATAACGGCAATTATATTGATAATACGACACCCGAAGAAATCGATGCCTGGCTGAAGATTGTGAAAAAAATCAATCCTGAATACGTAATGATCTATCCGATCGACAGGGGCACACCGGCAAAAAACCTTCAAAAAATTCCTGAAGAGCAGTTAAATGAAATTGCAACGCAGGTCGAAAAAGAAGGGATCAGAACGAAGGTATATTATTAGTAAACCTCTGACCTCTTTACTAAAAACACGAGTCATTACAAATCCTTCAAAAGCCACGCATCTGTGACTTTAGTAAACGAAGAAATATCATATATCTTAATTTATTTTCGACCTTTCAGGTATTAATCCACCTGAAAGTTCAGGCCTTCGGCTTGTGAAATCAGAGAAGGGCAGACTAGCGTCCACCCTTCACTTTCCCAGATTAACTAAAACCATTGCCTATGAAAATAGGATAGTATACAAAAATAAGAATAAATTTTATAATTTACTATAAACCAATCAATTTTATTAAAAATCTCAAAAACTGGTTCAAGATTTTATGCAGGAACTTTTAGTTTTATTCCCAATATTTAAAATACTACTTCCACTCCACAATAGTTCCCCGTTCCTTTTGCAACATATCAGCCGGTATTGCTTCCTGTATGCTGTTGGCAATGGCCTCTGTTAAAAGGGCTTTGGCGAATTTACGGGTAAATACAAGGCTCACTTCTCTAACCGGTGTTATATTGTTAAATTTTCGTACCTGGACTTTTTTAGGTTCATCCATTTCAAGGCTGGCCAGTTCGGGTATCAGAGTAAAGCCACCTTCCTTGTCAATAATTTTGATCAGGGTTTCCAGGGTGCCACCTTCGTAATCAAAAGGGAGTTCCCCGGCATTTATTTCCTGTATATTACACAAATTCACCACTTGGTGCCTGAAACAATGCCCATCGCTGAGCAACCAGATGCCGGGCGTTTCCATATCCTTTATACCAATGCCCGCTTGCTGCGATAATTTATGG
>JAZBOW010000016.1:0-4511 GCA_036351335.1 Bacteroidales bacterium
ATATATAGTAGCAGGATATCGATCAGCCATTGGTAAAGCACCCAGGGGTAGTTTACGTTTTACACGCCCCGATGATATTGCGGCAGTCGTTATCAAACACATTTTAGAAAAATTTCCTCAAATCGACCAATCCAAAATTGACGATGTGGTAGTAGGAAATGCCTTCCCTGAAGCCGAAACCGGCTTTAATATGGGAAGATTACTCTCATTGATGTCAATGGATACCATCGAAGTTCCCGGCTCAACCGTAAACAGGTATTGTGCCTCAGGGCTAGAAACCATTGCCATCGCTTCATCTAAAATTTCAGCGGGTATTGCCGATATGATCGTGGCCGGTGGCGCTGAAACCATGTCGATGATCAACATGGGAGGCTGGAGAATGGTGCCCAACCCGGATGTTGCAAAACAACATCCCAAATGGTTTTTAAGCATGGGATTGACATCAGAAATGGTATCCAAAGAATATAATATCTCTCGCAAGGAGCAGGATGAATTTGCAGTTAAATCAGTGAGTAAAGCCCTGGCAGCAATTGATGCCGGTTTGTTCAAAGAAGAAATTGTCCCGATCACCGTAAAGGAAAATTATTTCGCCGACAATAAGATGAAAACACGCGAGTACATTTTCGATACCGATGAAGGTCCCAGGAAGGGAACAACGGTGGAAGGTCTTGGGAAACTAAGACCAGCATTTGCATCTGACGGAAGATCAACTGCAGGTAATTCATCGCAGATGTCGGATGGAGCCGCTTTTGTATTGGTAGTGTCTGAAAAAACGCTCAAAGAGCACAACCTCACCCCAATCGCCCGTCTGGTAGATTACCAGGTGGCCGGTGTTGAACCGTATAAAATGGGTATTGGTCCGGTAGCTGCCATTCCTAAAGTTTTAAAACATGCCGGAATGAAACTAGCAGACATCGAACTGATCGAATTGAACGAAGCTTTTGCATCTCAATCAATAGTCGTAATGAACGAATTGAAGATCAATCCCGATATCGTCAATGTGAATGGTGGGGCCATCGCCCTGGGTCATCCATTGGGAGCCACAGGTGCCAAATTAACCGTACAGTTGCTGTATGAACTCAAACGCAGGGGTGGAAAATACGGTATGGTGACCATGTGTATCGGTACCGGACAGGGAGCTGCCGGAATATTTGAAATGCTTTAAAAATTAACCTAAAAATTATAATCATGTCTGAAAATAAAACACTAAAAGGAGGCGAATTTTTGATTCGCGAAACCAATGCACAGGATGTTTTTATCCCTGAAGAATTCAATGAAGAACAGCGGATGATTGCCCAGAGTTTTAAAGAGTTTACCGATACCCAGGTACTGCCTCAAATGGAACAACTGGAAAAACATGATCGTGAACTACTTGTTAAAATGTTTAAAGATGCCGGTGAACTCGGTTTACTCGGTGTTTCCGTCCCGGAAGAATACGGAGGATTTGGTCAAAACTTTGTGACTTCTATGCTGGCAGTTGAAGAAATGGGTAAAGGATTCAGCTTTGCTGTTGCCTACTCGGCGCATACTGGTATTGGCACTTTACCCATATTATATTATGGCACGGATGAACAGAAGGAAAAATATATTCCGAAACTGGCATCGGGGGAATTTATTGGCGCTTATTGCCTTACAGAAGCCGATGCGGGCTCTGATGCCAATTCTGGTAAAACCAAAGCCAAATTAAGCGACGATGGCAAATACTACATTTTAAACGGTGTAAAAATCTGGATCACCAATGGTGGTGTAGCAGATTTACTGATTGTTTTTGCAAAAATTGATGATGATAAAAAATTAAGTGCATTTATTGTTGAGACAGCATACGATGGCGTTACAATCGGAGCAGATGAAGAAAAAATGGGCATCAAAGGCTCTTCCACGGTTCAGATATATTTGGACGATGTAAAAGTGCCCGTTGAAAATTTATTGGGAGAGAGGGATGGAGGATTTAAAATTGCATTGAATATTCTGAACCTGGGTCGTATTAAATTAGCAGGAGCAACAACAGGCGCAAGTAAATCATGTATTACTCATGCCGTAAATTATGCGAATGAACGTAAGCAATTCGGACAGCCCATTGCAAGTTTTGGTGCTATCAAGCATAAATTAGCTGAAATGGTTATTCAAAATTTCGCGGCTGAATCATTAACATACAGGGCCAGCCAGAATATTGAAGATGCTACTCAATTATTCATCGATGAAGGCATGGATAAAAGTAAGGCTACATTGGAAGGCATCAGGCAATATGCCATTGAAGCGTCCATTGCCAAAGTATTTGGTTCCGAAGCACTGGATTATGTTGTGGATGAAGGTGTTCAAATTTACGGTGGTATGGGCTATTCAGCTGAAACACCCGTTGAAAAAGCATATCGAGATTCGCGTATCAACCGGATATTTGAAGGTACCAACGAGATCAACCGGATGGTGATCGTTGGTGAACTCATCAAAAGAGGATTGAAAGGTGAAATTGACCTGTTAACACCTGCAAAAGAAGTAGGTAAGGAACTGATGGGCATCCCTGATTTTGGCAGTCCTACAACGGATTATTTCGAGGCGAAGAAAAAGATGATCATTAATTTCAAGAAGAGCATTTTGATGGTGGCCGGATCGGCTATTCAGAAATTTATGCAGGATATTTCCAATGAACAGGAGTTGCTGATCAATGCGGCCAATATGATCATATGGACCTATGCCGCTGAATCCATGCTGTTGCGGATTGAAAAACTGGATGTCATGTATGATGAGGAAAAAATGAAAATCTACAAAGACATTCTGGATGTGTATATGTATGATGTGGCACATAAAATCAACAAAGAAGGTGTGGATGCAGTAAACGCATTTGGAACCGGCGATGAAAAACAGGGCATGCTAATGGGCATGAAACGTTTTACCAAAGCTGCCTCTGTGAATGTAGTAGTTGCCCGCAGAAGGATCGCTGACAAGTTGATTGACGACAATAAGTATAACTTTTAAATCCGTCATCACGAGAAAGACGGAAAGGATTGGGTAGAGCGTGAAGCAATCTAAATTTGAAAACAATTGAAATTGCTTCGCGCTTCATGATTCGATATCACGAAACAGAAGCTTATGCAAAAAGAAAATAGAATCCGGAAACTAGCCAAAAGCAATTTTCATATGAAATTATTCATGATGAAAAACCTACCCATGGCTTTTCTGGCTGGACTCAAAGTAACTGAAATTGACGAGACAAAAGCATCAGTATCTGTGCCTTATAAATGCCTGAATAAAAACCCTTTCAAGTCCATTTATTTTGCAGTGTTAAGCATGGCGGCCGAACTTGCCACCGGTATCCTGGCGATAGCTGCTATCAAAGATTTTTCCATCCCTATTTCCATGCTTGTGTTTGAAATGAAGGCCAGTTTTCAGAAAAAAGCGAGGACAAAAATCACATTCAAATGCAATGAAGGAGAGAAAATGATGGCTGCCATCAGCAGGAGTATTGAAACAGGAGAAGGACAAACGGCCGAAGTTACGTCAATAGGTTATGACACCGAGGGTGACGTAGTTGCTGAATTTAAATTTACCTGGACATTCAAACCAAAGTAGATTGAAATAAAAAAAATTACTAAATTAACCGCTCAATCCAAAAAACCATGAAAATACTTCGAACCTTCGACATCGTTGACAATCTTTTAGAGAATTTCAAAAAAGACGACGCACTTGCTGTCAAACGATTTGGTAAATGGGAAAAATTCAGTACAGAAGATTATGCCCGCAATGCCAATTTGTTCAGTTATGGCTTACTTGCCATGGGATTTAAAAAACAGGATAAAATTATCACTGTTTCGAATAACCGACCAGAGTGGAACTTTATGGATATTGGCATGAGCCAGGTGGGTGTGGTCCACGTACCTGTCTATCCTACGATTGGAACGGATGAGTATGAGCATATTCTGGTGCACTCAGATGCCAGGATCATCATCGTTTCCTCGCTGGAATACTATGAAAAGATCAAACCCATTGCCGATAAATCTCCCAACATCGAAAAGGTGTATACAATTGACCAGGTAAAAAGCGCACCCAATTGGGAAGAAATTATAGAACTGGGAAAAAAGAATGAAGAAAAATTCAAAGAAGAAGTTGTAAGAATTAAAAAAGCCATTCAACCGGATGAGTTGATGTCTATTATCTATACTTCGGGAACAACAGGTCGATCAAAAGGTGTGATGTTATGCCACCGGAATTTCATTTCTAATGTGGAAGCCTGTCAGAATATTTTGCCCATCAATGAAACACATCGTTTTTTAAGTTTTCTACCATTGTGTCACGTGTTTGAGCGCATGGTTACCTATTTCTGGCAATATATGGGTGCTTCGGTGTATTATGCCGAGAATTTTGAAACCATAGGTGAAAATATGAGGGAAGTAAAACCTCATGGATTTGCTGCTGTTCCGCGTGTTGTAGAAAAACTTTTTGATAAAATTCTATTGAAAGGTAAAGAACTAACCGGGATTAAGAAAAGTTTATTCTTCTGGGCAGTAAACCTCGGC
>JAZBOW010000017.1:0-8225 GCA_036351335.1 Bacteroidales bacterium
GATAATGCAAATATAGAATCCCGTATGGTTAATGGGTAAATTTGCTCAGCAGAATCAGAACGTCCAACTATATCAGTTACATTTTGCCCTGTTAAGCTTATACCCATGCTTGAAAGAAGGAACACATAAAGTGCTTTGGTTGCGATTTTTCTCATAAAATATTTCAGTACAATCGCAATAAAAGTACAAAAAAGCCTGGTACAGGCAAATATTAAGAAAGGTTGATGCGTTCACTAAACTTTTTTTAATTACTTTGCAACATCATTACAAGAATCGGCATTTTATGAAATTACAGCAACCATTTATTATCAGTCTACTATTGTTATTCCTGGTTTTTCCTGCATTTATTTCAGCACAGGAATCAACTATAAGGGGCTTCATATATGAAGAAGAATCGGGTGAACCCGCCATTTTTTCAAATGTTTACCTAAAAGGCACTACTTATGGCGCTTCTACAGATAACAACGGTTATTTTTTAGTTTCCAGGATACCGCCAGGAACCTATAGTTTAATGGTAACCTATTTAGGCTACGACACAATTCAAATACCTGTGCAATTGGAAGCTGATGAGGTATTTACACAAAATTTTTTGTTGAAAAAATCGTCAGTGAATCTGGAGACGGTAACAATAAATGCCGAAAGGATTGAAGCCCGCACCGAAACAAAAACTTCGGTAGTTAAAATTACACCTAAAGAGATAAGACAGATACCTTCTGTTGGTGGTCAGGCTGATTTTGCACAGTATCTCCAGGTAGTACCGGGTGTCATCTTCACAGGCGACCAGGGAGGGCAGTTCTATGTGCGTGGCGGTTCGCCTATTCAGAACAAAGTGATACTTGATGGCATGACGGTATATAATCCGTTTCACTCAATTGGTTTGTTTTCCGTATTTGAAACCGACCTTATCCGTAGTGCAGATGTCTACACGGGCGGCTATAATGCGGATCAGGGCGGGCGGATATCATCCGTAATGGATATCACTTATAAGGATGGTAACAAAAAACGATTTTCTGGTTTAGTAGGCGCTTCAACATTTGGAGCCAATGCCCTGATCGAAGGGCCAATTTCAAAACAAAAATCTCCCGAAAGCGGCAGCGCTTCATTTATTTTATCATATAAAACTTCTTATCTCGAGCAAAGTTCAAAAGTACTTTACTCCTATATTGATGAAGATGGCCTGCCATTTAACTATTCCGATTTTTACGGAAAAGTATCTATAAATGCGGGCAATGGTAGTAAGGTGAGCTTTTTTGGATTCAGTTTTAACGACCAGGTAAATAACTACAAGGCCATTTCAAATTATGGCTGGAACTCGTATGGTGGGGGTGCTAACTTTGTTGTAATACCAGGAAAATCACCCGTTCTGATCGAAGGTATTTTTGCTTATTCGCAATATGAAAGTAGCATCAGTTCTGCTGCGCTTAATAATAAAAGGAGTTTAATAAATGGTTTTAACGGAGGGTTGGACTTTACCTATTTCCTCGGTAAAAACAGCCTGAAATATGGCGTTAACGTGGAAGGTTACCGTACTGAGTACGAGTTCAATCTGATCACCGGCGGTAAAAAAAACAACCTGACCGAAAACACTACCCAATTGGGATTGTATGCAAAATATAAAGCGATTATTGGGAAATTCATCATTGAGCCAGGCTTTCGCCTGCAATGGTACGCCTCCCTTTCAGAAATCTCACCTGAACCCCGCCTGGCTATTAAATTTAATGCAACCGATAAATTCAGGCTCAAGTTTGCAGGGGGCATGTACTCACAAAACTTTATCGCAGCTACCTCCGACCGGGATGTAGTCAACCTGTTTTATGGCTTCTTGTCAGGACCTGAGAATTTACCTCAGACTTTTGATGGGGATGATGTGAGCAGCAAGCTTCAAAAATCTGATCATTTGATACTGGGTGCTGAGTTAGATATTGGAAAATATCTGAATCTTAACATAGAAGGTTACTATAAATATTTTCCGCAGCTTACAAACATTAACCGTTTCAAATTATTTAATGAAACGGATGCCCCTCCGGGCACACCTGATGTGCAAAAAAAGGACTTCATCGTTGAAAAAGGAGATGCGTATGGTGTAGACCTATCCTTGCAATACGATTACAAAAAAATATATGTTTGGTTCGTGTATTCATTGGGATTTGTGAACCGCCAGTATGAAAATACTGCAGGTGAAATGGTCAGCTACACACCGCATTTCGACCGGCGACACAATATGAATTTTATCTTATCCTATGTGACAGGGCCTAAAAAACAATGGGAATTCAGTGTTAGGTGGAACTTTGGTACCGGTTTTCCTTTTACACAGGTACAGGGTTTTTATGAGCACCTCACATTTCCGGGTGGTGTAAACAACGATTATGTGATTGAGAACGGACAATTAGGGCTGATCTACGCTGAACTTTTTGGTGGTAGGCTGCCCACTTATCACAGACTCGATATTGACGTGAAAAAGAATTTTTACCTGGGCGCCAATACCAAACTCGTGTTGGACCTCAGTATAATCAATGTATACAACCGCGAAAATGTGTTTTATGTCGACCTGGTAACCAATGAAATTGTGTACCAGCTTCCTTTTATGCCAAGTGCAGGTTTAAGTCTTTATTTCTAATAATATTCAACCTTAAAAATATGAACAGGCTATCTTCTAATTTAATGTGGATCGTCATACTGCTAACCTTTATTGGGTTTGCCGGATGCGATCAAAAAAGTAAAATATCTATGAACGAACCAATTGCCAAAAAGATCGATACCGTATTTAACGAGCATGGCATACAACGTGTGGATCCTTATTACTGGCTAAACCAGCGAGAAGATCCGGAAGTAATCGCTTACCTGAATGCAGAAAATGATTACACTAAAGAGTTGTTAAAAGACACTGAGAAGTTACAGGAAAAAATCTTTGATGAGATTGTCGGACGCATAAAACAAACGGACATGTCGGTACCTTACACAGTTGATGGGTATGAGTATTATGTACGTTATGAAGAAGGTGGTGAATACCCCATTTATTGCCGGAAAAAACTTGCTGAAAATGCCGGTGAGGAAGTGATGTTAAATGGCAATATGATGGCCGAAGGATATTCATTCTTCCAGATAGGCGGCTGGAAAGTAAGTTTTAATAATGAATTATTAGCATATAGTGTGGATACGGTCAGCCGGAGAAAGTACACCATCCATTTTAAAAATATTCAAACCGATGAAGTGTTTGAAGATGCCATTGCCAACACATCGGGAAATATGGCCTGGGCCAATGATAACAAAACGCTGTATTATGCCACCAAAGATGAAACGCTTAGATCTTACAAAATATTTAAGCACGAACTGGGAACGCCTGTGGAAAACGACCAGCTAGTATATCATGAAGAAGATCCGACCTTCAGCACGTTTGTGTATAAAACCGAATCAAATAAATATCTCGTAATCGGTTCCCGAAGCACTTTATCAGCCGAATATAGAATTTTAAATGCAAATAATACAGATCCTGAAGCGAAATTCAGGGTATTCCAGGAAAGGCAAAAAGATTTGGAATATGGCATTTCGCATCAGGAAGGACGTTTTTTGGTGCATACAAATTTTGAAGCCAAGAATTTCAGGCTGATGGAAACCGGCGAAGAATTAACAGCAATCGAAAACTGGAAAGAAATTATTCCCAACCGTGACGATGTACTATTGGAAGGAATTGATGTATTTGAAACTTATTTTGTTGCCAGTGAGCGAAAAAACGGTTTGCCTGAATTCCGTATCATCGATCAGCAGAATGAGAATGACTTCTATTTGAATTTTGAAGAAGACGATTATTTCGCTTATACATCTGGCAATAAAGATTATACATCACGGAAATTACGTTACAATTATACCTCGCTCAAAACACCTACAACAGTATATAATTATAATATTGAAACCCGGGAACAGGAACTTTTAAAACAATACGAGGTGCTGGGCGATTACAATCCTGACGATTACGTAACCGAACGACTGTATGCCACAGCCCGTGATGGCGTGAAAGTGCCAATCTCAATCATTTATAAAAAAGGCTTTAAAAAAGATGGCAACCAACCATTGCTACTATATGGCTATGGTTCATATGGATACAGCATGGAATCTTCATTCCGATCATCAAGACTTAGCTTAATTGACCGCGGCTTTGCATTCGCTATTGCTCATGTGCGGGGTGGCGAAGAAATGGGTCGTTACTGGTATGAAGATGGTAAATTACTCAAAAAGAAAAACACCTTTTTTGACTTTATCGACTGCGGCGAATTTCTAACACAAGAGGGCTATACATCTTCTGAAAAAATGTTTGCTATGGGTGGCAGCGCCGGTGGTTTGCTGGTTGGTGCTGTTATCAATTACCGTCCTGACTTGTTTAAAGGGGTAATTGCTGCCGTTCCTTTTGTGGATGTAGTTACGACCATGCTGGATGAGAGCATCCCCCTGACGACAGGTGAATACGACGAATGGGGCAACCCAAATAACAAAGCGTATTATGACTATATGTTATCCTATTCGCCTTACGACAATGTGAAAGAAATGGATTATCCGGCACTGCTTGTAACAACCGGATTGCACGACAGCCAGGTACAATATTGGGAACCTGCTAAATGGGTAGCGAAGCTAAGGGATATGCGAACCAATGATAATTTGCTGCTGCTATGGACCAATATGGAATTTGGACACGGGGGTGCTTCAGGGCGCTTTGAAGCCTATAAAGAAACCGCAATGGAAGATGCCTTCATGCTGAAATTACTTGGGATAAACGAATAGGACCTTATTTAGAAGTATCCGGCATTTCATCGGAAACTTCTAATTTGAATCCAATACCATGCACATTAGTGATTTTGATGTTGGGATCGGAACTCAGATATTTTCTCAGTTTGGTAATAAAAACGTCCATACTGCGACCAATAAAATAGTCGTTTTCGCCCCATATCTTTTCCAGTGCTTCTTCTCGTGGCAGCAAACTATTTTTGTTGACACACAGCAGTTTAAGCAAGCTTGATTCTTTCCGTGTCAGTTTTTTCTCTTCTTCATCACTTTTCAATAGTAAATTGTTGCTGTCAAATTCAAATTTGCCAATTGTAAAAACTTCTTCAGTACTTGAATTCAGTGATTTTACAGCAGAACACCTGCGTAAAATAGCTTTTATCCTCAAACTCAATTCTTCTGTGCTAAAAGGCTTTGTGATATAATCATCACAACCATATTGAAAACCCTGGATGCGATCTTCTTTCAGATTTTTCGCAGTTAAAAAAATAATTGGAATATCTTCCCTTTTTACCCTGATTTCTTTTGCCAGTGTAAACCCATCTTTTTTAGGCATCATCACATCCAGAATGGCCAGATCATACATTTCTTTATTGAAAAGGTGAAGACCTAATTCACCATCTTTTGCATGATCTACCGCATAACCAATCATTTCCAGATAGTCTATTAGTACCATACTTAAATTTGGATCGTCTTCAACAAACAATATCCGAGCCTTATTTTTTTCTTCTTTCATTTCCTTTGGCTTTTAAATGGTAAAAAAATATTAAATGAAGAACCTGTTCCCGGCTGGCTATTTAAACCAATACGTCCGTTATGATGGTCAACAACTGTTTTTACATAATAAAGGCCCAGTCCAAACCCCCTGGCCTCATGAATATTTCCCGTAGGTACACGATACAGTTTTTTAAAAATATGTTTCTGATACTCTTTTCTGATACCTATTCCGTTATCCTCTACCCGAATCATTATGCCTCCGGGCACATTCCATGTGCGTATTTTTATCTGAGGATTTACAGGTGAGTATTTTATTGCATTGTCAACAAGGTTCGAAAAAATATTTTGTAAATGTTCCCTATCACCAATTATAAAATGTTCCTTTGCTTCGAGCGCAACCTTCATTTCAATAATATTTTCTTTGATCTTGATATCGAAGCTTCCAAGCACATTGCTAATGATCTGGTGTATATCTACTTTAAGTGAGCGATAACTCAAATTGCCGGTTTCCAGCGCAGCTATTTGTAACACTTGTTCTACCTGATCCTGTAGCCTGTGGTTTTCATCAAGTATTACATTCGCATATTTCTGAATTTTCCCGGGTTCATTTTCAATTTCGGGCCTTAACAACATTTCTGCTGCTAATGATGAAGTTGCAATCGGTGTTTTAAATTCATGCGTTAGATTATTGATGAAGTCACTTTTAACTTCGGAAAGCTTCTTTTGACGCATGATTGTATAGATTACGTACACGAAATTTATCAACAGAACAATCAGGAAGATTACCGATAGCACCACCCATACATTCAGTTGTTCTAAAATCATATACTTCTTGCCCGGAAAGTAAATTGAAATATAGTAATCTCCAGGTGTATAAATACTGGCAACAGAAAACTGGAATTTTGATTCAAGCAGATCTTCTTCGGAATCATGAAAATCGCCAGTCAGAAACTTGCCAGTCGATTTGCTATATAATACATACTTATAGCTGTCTCTGATGTCAAGTAATTCTAATTCTTCATGTATAAGAGAGTCAAGCAATACAGGCTCTATAAAGTCAATAACTTCAAGTCTGAATTTTCTGCATTTTAACTTTCCTAATTCATCATTGAATAAAGAATCATTCTTATGGTCAAGGAACCTGTTCAAAACACTTTTCATAGAGATTCTCACACTATTATCAAACTGTTCTTCTTTTAATTCGAAAGCCTTTCCCACCCAAAATAATTGTGTTAGCACAATACCAACCAGTGATGCTGATGCTAAAATGATAATAAGCATAATGGCTTTCTTCTTCATATTGTTATAATCATTTCAAATTTAGCCTTTGCAAAGCAGCAGGCTGTAGTAATTAACAAATACTTAACAGTTTTTAACATGCGATTAACACTATTCCAGTTTTTTAGGTTCTACTTTTGTTTTACAAAGTAATATTAACCATTTAGAGAAAGGTAGAAAAGATGAGAAAAAAAGTATTAGCATTAAGTTTAAGCATATTATTTTTTGGTGGAATAACCACTTCCACTTTGGCAATGGTCACTGAATCCACCAATACAATTGTCCGTGTTGATGACGACAAAGATAAGGACAAGAAGTCCAAAAAGTCAAAAGAAGATTGTAAAAGCGCTAAATCATGCTGCGATTACAAGAAATCTGACAAGTCATGCGATGACAAGAAAAAAGATAAAGACGACAAGTAATAACTTTTTCATTAATTAATTTGGTTTGGCCCTCTCAATGGAAATTGAGGGGGCTTTTTTTTCAACCAATTATTGAATGATGAGTTTTTCAACTTTTGACCTTCCTTCTATTTCTACCTTTAATAAATAAACGCCAGGTTTTAAGCCCGATATATTTGTTTGTACCTGATGCAAACCTCTACTAACTACCGTACTTTCGATTTTCTTTATCCATGCTCCGGTAAGGTCAAGTAGTTCAATGTCAACCAATTTGTTCTCACTTTCACTCGACAGCACAATATACAATTCCGAGCTAGCCGGATTTGGATATAGATGCAGTTTGAAAGGGTCGGCGGATGTTTCATGATCCTCAATACCAACAAATGCAGGGGTAGTCAGCTTTTTACTTGTATATAACCTGTATTCACCTGCCTGAAGCATGATCTTCTCGTTTACATCGCTTACTTGAAGGGAATCGCCGGTCCAGTAATCGTACCAGGTTCCGGTAAAATAGAATTCGGGTTCAATTTCTGCTTCACCTGTATGAAAATTACCAAGCACCACAACAGACATATCCGGACTTGTTAATTTTATTTTTTTCATGGCCCAACGTACATCCAATTCAAAATCGGTAGTTTCAAAAACATCGAAATTCTTTTTCAAATCAATTAATGATGCATAGGTATACCATAAATTCCGGCGATGCCAATTATCCATATAATCCCATCTTGAAGGTTTTTCACATAATCTGCAATCATTTGCATCTGGATCCCAAGGGTTATAATTGATTGTATAATCATAGCCTCTTTCACCAAATTGCCATATCATTTTTGGCCCCGGAATCGTAAAAAAGAAATTAGCTGCCAAAGCCTGGCGTTTTAATGCCGTGTTCAATTCAGTTATATCATAGTCTCCACTCGAATTCCCATAGATTAAATTTTTGTACATAAGCCTCTCCTCATCGTGGCTTTCCATATAGCCCACCAGGTTGGGTTGATTCCAGTTACGTTTCTGGTAAGATATTCCTGAAAAATCTGATTTGCCATTTTCATTATA
>JAZBOW010000018.1:0-3984 GCA_036351335.1 Bacteroidales bacterium
ACAGGATAATATACCCATTAATCTTTCTGTTAAATGCAGGTTGGGATATTATGCCCCTGATGAAATATTTGATCTGATACCCGTCTTTAACCATTTTAAAATTTCTGAATTGATCATTCATGCCCGTATTGGTAAGCAGCTATATAAAGGTGATGTAGATATTGAAACTTTCAAAAAATGCATTGATTTGTGCGAAATGCCTTTGGTTTATAACGGCGATATTTTTTCTGTTGACGATCTTGATAAAATCAAATTTCAATTTTCCGGATTGAATACTTGGATGATCGGCAGGGGCTTGCTTATTGATCCTTTCTTGCCAGGAGACTTAAAAGGCATAGAAATTCCTTTTGAGGGTCGAAAGGGAATGATTGAAAAGTTTGTAACTGCTTTATACCTTGCATATCGCAAGAAAATGAATGACCGATTGCAGGCAATTAATGTTATGAAAGAACTCTGGGGTTTCCTGTGTTATGCATTCGATCAACCTGAAAAGGTCTTTAGTAGGATTAAAAAATGTAAATCGTTTGATACCTATGAACAGGGGGTTTTAGATGTTTTTAAAAACCATTCCTGGACTGGATCAGAAAGCGCACAATACAGGACAGAATAGCTTTATTTGATCCCTTTCATCCTGACAACGGTTGCTTCTCCTTTATGGAAATTGCCTTCGTCAAGAAAGGTATTCATTTCATCAATTTCCAATTTTGTAAGTTTTGTAAAATCAGCTTTAAGTTCTTCTTTTGTGAATAGCATTTCTATGTTTTTTGGCCCGCCGCTCGATTTATTGATCTGGTTTTTTGAAAACGCTTCCAGTAAGAATGTGCCTCCAGGCTTCAGCCACCTAATTACTTTTTGATGATTTTTTTGCCTTTCGCTGGACGACATATGCACAAAAAACATCGCGATACAATCAAATAAATCCGGCTCGTAATTAATTTCATCAAACGAAACAACCTCATAATGTATCGAAACCTGTTTTTTGTCAGCTAAAGTAAAAGCCTTGTGCTGGGCTTCAATGCTATAATCAAATGCAAACACTTCCCAGTCCTGTTCGGCGGCATATACTGCATTTCGGCCCTCACCTTCAGCAGGAAGCAATATTTTGCCTGCCTTAAGTTTGCTTAATTCGTATTTAAAAAATGTATTTGGCAATGTGCCATACACGTAGTTTTTCTTGGCATATCGTTCATCCCAGAATTCTTTCATAAGGCATGCATTGTTCTAATTATAATTTCTTGTATAGATTTCTCTTTAAGCCGCTACAATATGCAAAATTAAACAGATATGGTGGCCATTAAATGAAACAATGTGAAATGACGTTTGAAAGAATTCGCCGTATACACCATAGTTAGCCTGTTTACCGACTAAACCACGCTACTCACCGATTTTTTATTTACATTCGTGGCACGCCAATGTAGATTTGCATTGTAAATCACGTAAAGTGTACTAAAATGGAACAAAATAAAAAATCGTTAGATGGAAAGCTGGTGGCTGCCATCATCATGATAGCCGCTGGAGCTTTGTTAATGTTGAATACATTCAATATTGTTCACATGCCACTGTGGCATTATATTTTAAACTGGAAAACAATTATAATTGGTGTTGGCTTGGTGCTATTAGCGTCGCAAAATCATAGGGTAACCGGATATATTTTGATAGGCTTGGGCCTTGTTTTCTGGGTGCCAAGTTTTCTGGGTACCGATATCAGGTTCCATCAGGTATTCTGGCCGATCATTTTGATCGCAATAGGCCTGGTTATCATCAGCCGCAGAGGAAAACACGGTGGTGTGGGCAACAAGCAAACTCGCAATGAAGATGGCTCTATTTCAACTGACTATCTAAATGACATTGCCATATTTGGTGGTGGCGTGCTTAGGGTTGAATCTCAAAACTTTAAAGGAGGCACTTTAACAGCCATTTTTGGTGGTCGCGATCTTGACCTTAAAACAGCAAAAATAACTTCTGAAGGAGCCATTATTGATGTATTCACACTGTTTGGAGGTACTAAACTAGTTGTACCGGATGACTGGCAGGTAAAATCAGATGCGCTTTCACTGTTCGGTGGATTTACTGACAAACGGCACATTAGACCTGATGAGGTAAAAGAAAATAAAGTATTACTACTAAAAGGTGTCGTAATGTTTGGTGGCGTTGAAGTAAAAAGTTTTTAACATGCATATTAGCGGATCGCTGGTTCCGTTCAATTAATGAAGCATTATGCATAATCCATTATCGAAAAAACGAACTTATATCCTCACTTTCTTTGTGGCATGGATTATCATTTTTGCAATTCATACACTTGTAGTTAATTTTTTCTATCAAATTGATGGCGGCATCAGTCTGGCGGATGCGGCCATATTTAATTTTAGTTTTGCCATAATTGGTTACAACTTGTGGTACGTGATCAGGTTTAACCTGCGCGAGAATCAATCGACTTTTGATCTGATAATGAACCACCTGATTGTGGCAGTGGTTATTATTGCCATTTGGATCACCGGAGCTTATTTCGGTTTAAAAAGTCTCTATAGCGATAATGTATCCTACATTCAATTCTTAAATGACAGTTTGCCGTGGCGGGTAATTCTGGGTATTTTCTTCTACCTGTTCTTTATCATGTTTTACTATGTTATTATGTATTATGAAGACTTGCAGGAGAAGTTGAGTGTACAGGCAGAACTTCAAAATCTGGTAAAAGAGGCTGAATTAAATGCATTAAAGTCGCAGATAAATCCCCATTTTTTATTCAATAGTTTAAATTCGATCAGTTCGCTTACCATTACCGATCCCGAAGATGCCCAGGAGATGGTGATCAAACTTTCTGACTTTCTGAGGTATTCATTAAGTCATGATAAGAATGAAAAAGCCAGCTTAAGGCAGGAATTTGAAAACCTCAAACGTTACCTGGATATTGAGAAAGTACGTTTTGGTAAACGCTTGAATTTCGTGTCGAAAGTAACGGATGATTGCCTGGATTTTGAAATACCCAATATGATCCTGCAGCCTCTAATTGAGAATTCAATTAAGCATGGTGTTTACAATAGTACAGATGAGGTGCTGGTTGAAGTATCTTGCCGATCGAATGAGCATTATTTTTATATCGAAATCAGCAATGATTACGACCCTGAAGCCGTTAAAAAGAAAGGGCAGGGTATAGGTTTGTCAAATATCAGGAAACGCTTGCAATTAATTTATCAGCGACAGGATTTACTTGAAATTGAGGCTGAAAAAATGGTGTTCAGGGCCATTCTGAAAATTCCAAAAAACAGTTAATATGAATAAACTACGCGCCATAATTGTGGAAGATGAAAAGCCAGCACGTGAGCTGGTAAAAGCATTTTTAAAAGATCATGAAAATATTGAATTAGTTTGCGAATGTGATAACGGTTTCGATGGTGTAAAAGCCATCAATGATATGAAACCCGACCTTGTGTTTCTCGACATTCAGATGCCTAAACTTACAGGTTTTGAAATGATCGAATTGCTGGATGATGTGCCCGATGTGATTTTTACAACCGCCTTCGATCAATATGCGATTAAGGCCTTTGAACTAAGTGCAGTGGATTATTTAATGAAACCATTCTCAAAACAACGTTTTTCCGAAGCCATTGACAAGGTGTATCAAAGGTTAAATCAGCAAAGTGAAAAGCCCAAGATAAAAGAATTTGCAAACCAGGTAAAGGAGGACACGGAAGAAATTGAACGCATTTTTGTAAAAACCGGCAGTAAAATAGATGTGGTGCCTGTGCCAGAAATCGTCCGAATTGAATCGGAAGATGATTACGTGGAAATTTTTACAGCCAAAGGTAAATTCCTGAAAAAGGAAACCATGAATTACCTTGAAAAAGTATTGCCCAAGGATACATTTGTAAGGGTACATCGCTCGAGTATTATCAATTTGAACAACATTCAGAAAATTGAAAAATACGGAAAAGATAGTTCGATGGTGATATTAAAGGATGGAAGCCGTGTAAATGTGAGCAAATC
>JAZBOW010000019.1:0-2071 GCA_036351335.1 Bacteroidales bacterium
CCGTAAAGCATTCGTTTGCTCATCCCTGATCATACCAATCGTTCCTCCGGTATAAATGATCAATATGGAAGTTTCTTCTGTCATCCTTTGATTAAATTTTAAGCTTAAAAACGGAGGACGCATTTGTCGTAGTGATTCCTGCGACTTCATGCAATGTTAATCCTTTAATTTCAGCTAGTTTTTCAGCAATATTCAATAAATATTTACTTTCATTTCGTTTTCCCCTGTAAGGGACGGGTGATAAAAAAGGAGCGTCAGTTTCGAGTACCAGGTGTTCCAAGGGGATATCTTTTACCACTTCACCAAGGCCAGCATTTTTAAAAGTAAGAATGCCGCCAATACCCATTTTGAAGCCCAGTTCAATAATTTTTTCTGATTCCTCCAGCGTTCCGGTAAAGCAATGAAATATTCCTGTAAGTGATTCCGTATTTTCTTCTTTCACGATTCGATATATTTCATCGAACGAATCGCGCATATGAATGGAAACCGGCAGATTAAATTTCTTCGCCAATTTCAATTGCTTTCTGAATGCCGTTTGTTGTTGTTCCTTGAATGACTTATCCCAATACAAGTCTATGCCAATTTCTCCAATGGCAATATATTTTGCTGATTGCAATTCCTTCTCAATAATTTCTAATTCTATTTCAAAATCAGCGTTCACAGAAGTAGGATGCAAACCCACCATCGAAAGGCAATTGTCAGGATAGAGTTCACTGAGTTTTTTCTGATCCTCAAAAGTCTCGCTATCTATACGGGGAAGCAACATATATTTCACCCCAGATTCGATGGCTGAATCAACGACTTCCCGCCAGTCGTCATCAAAATCGTCCAGATACAAATGGGTATGTGTATCCACTAAAATCATGTGGCAAAAATACGCTAATTTTGTCACGAAGAAATTTGATGGTTATGCGAAGAATATGTGTGTTTTGTGGTTCAAGTATGGGTTCGCGTCCCGAATACAAGTTGGCCGCTGAAAATTTAGGAAGGGTTCTAGCAGACAATAATATAGGGCTTGTTTATGGCGGTGCCAATGTGGGATTGATGAAGATCATTGCCGATGCCATGTTGTTAAAAGAGGCTGAAGTCATTGGTGTGATGCCACATCATCTTGTGAACAGGGAAGTGGCACATGTAAAATTAACAGAAATGATCATTGTGGATACCATGGCTGAACGTAAGGAACAAATGGTAACCTTATCTGATGGTTTTATTGCGCTTCCGGGCGGATTCGGAACACTCGATGAACTATCGGAGATTCTAACTTTTAACCAATTGCGCATAAGCGATAAACCCTTGGGAATATTAAATATATCAGGTTATTTTGACCTCCTGTTGCGTTTTTTTGATCATGCTGTTGAAGAAGGATATGTGCGTGAAGAACACCGGAATAACCTGATCGTTTCAGATAATATTGCCGACTTAATGCAGCTTATGCAACAATATAAACCACTTACAATGGGCAAGTGGATTGAAGATATACTTGATGAAAGCAACCACTTATAATTTACAATCATGCTTGTAATTGGCGTAACCGGTACGCTGGGAGCCGGCAAAGGCACTATTGTGGATCACCTGGTGAATGCACATGGATTCAACCATTATTCCGTAAGGCAATATTTGCTGAACGAGATTGAAAAACAAGGATTGCCCCCTAACAGGGACAGTATGGTGGTCGTTGCAAATGCATTGCGTGCTGAACACTCGCCACATTTTATAATTTCCGAGCTATTCGACAAGGCCATTATTGAAGGTAAAGATGCGGTGATAGAAAGCATCAGAACCCCAGGAGAAGTGGATTTTTTACGCCAGCAGGACCAGTTTTTACTGCTGGCTATTGATGCGGATCCATATCTAAGGTATGAACGCATAAAAAGTCGCAAATCAGAAACTGATGACATTGATTTTGCCACATTTATCGAAAATGAAAAGCGGGAAATGACCACTTCAGACCCCAACAAGCAAAACCTGCAGAAGTGCATACAGATGGCGGATATTAAGTTTATGAACAATGGCAACATTAAAGAGTTAATTTACCAGGTGGATGAAAAACTATTCGGAGGCTGAAAAA
>JAZBOW010000020.1:0-17967 GCA_036351335.1 Bacteroidales bacterium
GAGAAACCCATTGCAGGTGCTGCAGCTCAGTTCACACCTCAAGGTGTAACAGGTTACTCAGCTGATATAGCATTTGAAGGCACTTCTGTTTACTATGGTTTACAGGGTGGTGTTAGTTTTGCGATTAATGATCATATATCCCTTTTTGCAGGTGCTCGTTATGTAATGGCCACCAATACCTATCAAGGCCATCTGAAAGATGTTTCTTTCCAAACAGGGGAAGGAACGGTAAGAGCTGATGCTTTTATGCTGGGGCTTGCCGACCAAGCTCAGGCAGGTGCCACACAAGCCACATATGTAGGTACACAAATGCAACCCCTTATCGACCTGGGAGCTGGTGAATATACTATTAATCAGGTTGTGCAAGCAGGATATATAACTCCCGAGCAAGCCGCATTAATGGCTGGAGGTTTAATACAACTCGGTTACCCTGCTGAAGTAGTTAATGCTATGCCTATTGCTGAAGTGCAGGCTACCTATTTTGGTGCGGCCGGACAACTTGAAGCGCAAGCAACACAGCTGACAGTAGGGTCTGGGTTGATGGCTGACCAGGAAGCTGATGTGAAACAAACTGGCAATGCCATTACACCCATCGTTGGTTTGAATCTGGCTTTCCTTGAGGATGACCTGATCATTAGTGCTAAATATGAATTTTTTACTAAAATGAATCTAACAAATGAGACTCCTGCTGGAAAAGGTTTTGTAACAGGTTTTGATCCTGAAACAGGTCAACCTATCGAAATGTTCCCTGATGGTGCCGAAACAAATGCTGATATCCCCGCATTCTTGTCATTGGGTATCCGATACCAGATAAGTGATAAAGTAAATGTCCAGGGAGGTTACCATACATATTTTGATAAACAAGCAGGTTGGGCTAAATTAGAAGACGGCACAGAAATAATTGACCGGAACTTCCAGGAATATGGATTAGGTGTTGAATGGTATGTAACCAAGAATTTCTTATTAAGCGCTGGTTACCTGGCTGCCATTACAGGTGTAAATGATTATTATCAGTCTGACCTTGATTACAGCTTATCTACAACTACATTCGGCCTTGGTGGTGCAGTTGCCTTTAATGACACTTTTAAACTGCAATTTGGCGGATTTTACACCATGTATAATTCACAAACTTTAACCCAAGAATTAATTGTTGGTAGCAATCCTGAAAGTGCCTATTTAATGTATTATGGCGACACTTATGACAAGTCAACATGGGCATTATCCTTAGGTCTTGATATTGCCATTCATAAAAAGAAAAAATAGCGACCATTTACCGGTTCAAAAAACCCGCGAAGTGCATTCGCGGGTTTTTTATTTGTTTGTACTTTTGAAAAACACAAAGCACTTCTAAAAATGAAAAAAATAACACTCCTCATTATTTCCCTTGTTTTATCTGCCGGTCTATTTGCCCAGGTCATTACAAAACCCAATTTTGCATTGGCAACACATCCTATAGTTGTAGATGATATCAGTTTCTCGGATAGCCTAATTACGATTACTTTGACCATTCAGAATAAGATAAAAGGAGGTGAATTTTGCGCCAATGAGATCATATATTTGCTCGAATTAAAAAATAAATCCAAAGCTTATATGTTAAAATCAGCAGGAATACCCTCCTGCCCTGAAACGTATAAATTTGAAGCACCCGGCGAAAAGCTGACTTTTCAACTGGAATTCACCGCTTTTGATGAAATACCCAAATACATCAATATTGTTGAAGATTGTGAAGACAATTGCTTTTCGATTTACGGTGTAATCATTGACGAAAAAATGAATGAAGATATCAACCAGGCCTTTGGTTATTTTAAATCAGGCAATCTGGACTTCGCGCTTGCTTCATTCAGAACGGCAGCAAGGGAAAACCCGGGTTATCCTTTCGCATTCCTCTATGGAAACATCATTGAAATTTATGCCATGCAGGAAAACTATGAAAAGGCCAAACAATGGTATAAATTTCTCAAAGCTTCCACATTTGTGGACAAAGATAATGTAATGGAGCAAATCAGCCGGAAAGATTTTTATGATCAACTTTCTGATTGATTTGAATTTTAATATTATTCTTTCATGAATTTTCGTGTAAGAATACCTTCAGAGGAATGGATTTGAATCATGTATAAGCCGACCGCTAAATCACTGGTTTGAATAGAAGTTTTGCTTCCTGACAGCCTGCCTTGTAACATTATTTCGCCCAGCAAATTTACAACCTGGTAAGTTCCGTTCAATGGCTGATCTCCCGCAGACAAATTGAGCGTTTCTTTGACTGGATTTGGCCAGATGTTGATAGACGTTTCATTATTTGAAAATATACCTACTCCTATCAAATCCACGGTTTTGCATATTGAATCGGTACAAACAGTACCATCATTCACATACCTGGTAACCTTCATACACACTTGATATAACTCCGGCCATGCATAGGTATGTGTAACGGTTTGGTTACCCTGGCTATTCACCAATGCACTATTATCACCAAAATTCCATTCCACGCTATCGCAATTAGCCGATAAAGCAACCGGTGTGAAATTGACTGTTAAACCGGTATTAATAAAGTTAAATCCCATGGCCATATCATCAGCCAGTTGATCACAGTCACAATCGGCCTGTTCTTCGCAATAAACGGTTAAACTGAATGGGTTTAAATCCTGATCCAGTTCCAGAACATTTTTTACAGGGACAAGACTGGCAGTGGCAATTGTTATTGGTGTTACCGCGATTGGGGTATGTCCCAGGTTAATTTCTGTTTGATAGCATGGATTCTCAAGCAGTGCATCAATTTTTATAAGCTCTATTTCGGCATAGCCATTAACGCCTGTTCTGTATCCTAGTTGAAAATAATGCTGAGAATTCGATAAATCTATAGCCATATCAGGATAATAGATCAACGGCATCTGGCTGTTCCAAAAGTCAAAATAGTCATTATAAGCTGGAGGTGTGAAAGGTACATCATAAAAATAAGCTTTCCCAACCTGATCACCCGTGGCCTTTTCAAATTCGTAGGTAAATGGAATGGTTTGCGCATAAACTAAAATACTATCCTGATTGAGTACCTGCCCGTCACGCATATAGCCTGAAATGACCAGGTTTGATGTGCTTGTAACCGACTCATTAATTGAAAAGCCATAACGGTCATAATTGGCAGCATCGCCCACCCATGATTTTGTATAATCAATGGTTCCGGTATTATCATTCAATACAGTAACTGAAAAATAATGCCGCTGTGAAAAATTTGATAAAAGAAAAATCTCATCCGTAGCGGTATCATAATAAGTATCGACTCCTACATCACGGGCATTACCAAATACATAACTATTATCCCAAACATCATTGCCGCTATAATCCAGTTTCAAACATAAAACTGACTGCCGCGTGGGCGTTGGGCTATTGACACTTCCGGTAACAAAATACCCGTCATCAGTTTCCAAAATATGGTTTACCATATCAAAATCTGCTGTTGACGATGCATCGCCTGATGATACTTCCTTCGTCCACAACGGGTTCAGGCTCAAATCCGTTTTCATGATAAAGCCCGAATGGGGATCATTATTGCTGTCAATATAATCCATGTTGGCAAAGCCTCCTATTACGAATCCCTGCTGCGAATGAATGATATGCAGGCTCTGAGAATGGGTAGCGTTAGGTACTAAATTGCTGTAATATGCACCACTTACATAGTTTCCACTACCATCCATTTTAATTATATAAGCATAGTTGGTTCCGGCTATCTTAACAGACCCTGTTAATGCCAGCATCTGCACATTATTTTCTTCATATTCAATAAAATCAAACACCCTGGCTTCCTCAACAAATAATGTGAAATCATGGTAAGCGTATTGCCAAATGATGCTGCCTGTAATTTCATTTATTCGCATTACCTGTATTTTTGGGAAATCGAGTACGTCGCTGAAATATGTACCCGCCACCACAATGTCGTTTGAGGCGTCACTTAACTGATCTGCACAAACAGTGTGGAAATTGTTGCCAAAAAATTCAAAGCTTTCCTGGAATGTCTGAGCCTTCAGGCTGGTAAATAAAATTACCAATCCTGTCATTAAAAATAATTTTGTTTTCATAGTGCACTTTCTTTTATTCTAATAGCATAATCTGTTTTAATTTCATTGTTTCAATATGAAATAACTATTCAAAGCAGCAGAAAAAACAAGTGGGCAAGCTAATAATTTACATTAAAGCCGAAGAGGAATTCGTACCTCTGGTTGTTATCAGGGATCAATTGAGAAAACCTGAATCCTAATTCAACGTTGACCAAAATACTAAAAAAATTCCAATCGGTATAAACTTCTATTCCTGTGGATGATAAATCCGTCACCTGATTCCCCTGATATCCCTGCATATAATCATAAAAAACTTTTGAATAAATGCGTTTCAAATAAAAAGCACCGGGTACATTCAGATCGGGATAGGCAATGGGAAATGCATAATCGCTCCGTATACTAAAATACTCTGGATAACTAATGTCTGTATAACCCCGCGGTCCTGCCAATAAATTGTTGTAAAAATAATTACTTCTCACTGTTTTCTGGTAGCCTCCGTAAATTTTTATCCCCTGGTGTTTTACAAAACCCGGGAAATACAGATACCCAATCAAAGCGAGTTGGGAATTTGCCTTTTCAGCCCAGGGTGTATGACGGTATACTAAATTTACAATTTGCCCCCATTTGGGATAGAGATCTTTGAGTGATGTTTTATGCTGGTTATAAGCATACAATTGGTATAAAGGAGATATAAATCTGTCTTCAACCCTGTCTCTTATTGTATCGGGGAAATTTTCAAAATTCGACAAAAATTTCTGATCAATCCCCACCGAAGGCCTGATCCCCTGGGCCCATTTGCTATGAGTAAGGTTTAAAGGCACACTGATCCTTAACGATAAGTCCGTTTCGCGCCATTTCCATTGAACGTGTTCTCCACTATCTGATTCAGGCGTAAATCTTCGTCCGCCATAATCAACAGAAAAACCAATGACCGGGTACCATCCGTAATAGTCCAGTCCGAATTTTATATGATTGGTTTGCTCATTTACATCATATAGATAATCCAGTGTAGTTACCATGCTATTCAGCACATTCTGCGAAAGTAAACTTACTCCTGGGTTGACAGTATAATTGTCTGCATTCACCGATAGGGGCATCCAACTGTGCAAGTTAAACAAGTGACCTGTTTTGCTGTATTTTTTTGATGGATAGATCGAATCAGGAACAATGGTGTCGTCCAGGTTAAACAAATTTCCAGGTACGATCCTGTCAGCGAGGTATTGATAATCCAGTTGATCCAGTTGCACTTCTTCAAAATTTTCAGGATGAAAATCAATACTTACCACTTTAAATCCATCCGCTGTGTAATATGAGAAAACCAGTTGTTTCCCGTCATCTGAAAAAGATGCATATGTGGCTCCGAACCTCGCTTCAAACACTTTATAAGTTTGATTTGACCGGGTGTTTATCGCATACAGGTTGTCTTTGCCTTCATAAGCACCAGTATAAACGATCCATTCGCCATGCATCACCGGCCACTTGATTTCCTTAAAAGAAAATGGCAGCATATATGCTATTTCCCAACTTTCGGTATCAATTTTCACCAGGCTTTTCCCCTTCTTTCCCAATACAATGGACACTATATATTGATCGTCTTCCGACCAGTGCGGTGTGGTAAAAAACAGGTTGTCGTCTGTCGAAATAGTTTTTAATATATCACCCGATACTGCATCCAAAATATGAAGTGCATATTTCGACTGATTATCAACATGAACCGCTACAACTTTATCCTGCTTTTTTGATAAAGCCGGGGCAAAGTACCTGCTTTTCCTAGTAAGTTGCTTTTTCTTCCCGTTTTCAAAATCATACATTTTTATGACAGAATAATTCCGCATTTCCCATCTCGGGTCATAAGCTTTTTCATTCCAGCAAATGGTATTTCCCGAAACTGAAAGGGATTCGTAAAAATCATAACCCGGGGTGAACAAACTTTGTTCATTGCCGGCCGTATCAATCAATATGAAACGGTTTATATCATCCAGTCCTTTTTTTTCTGCGATAACACTTTCATTTTTCAATTTGTGCGGAAATAAATAGCTGGTATAAAATTTCTGATCTGGTGACACGTATTCAATTTCCCGATCAATGTCGGGATTGTCTTCGATCCACCATTCTGTTTTTAAAGATTTCATGATGCCGTTGTAAAACTGCACCTTGAATTTCCCGGTTTGATCTTTTACAGCCTTGGTAAAAGGCACCAGGTAATAAGGTCGGCGCGCTACCCTGTTGAGGGTGTAATCCCACATTTCAATGCCGTGGTTCTCGATTCCTTTAGCTACCAATTGATAGCCCAGGGTATAATGATCCGGCACAAAATCACGAAATGAGCCAAAAGATGCCTTATCGTATTTATAAATTTTCTTATCCAGCACCTGCGCTTTAAGTGTGTAAATAAATTCCGGCACCCTACCCCGGCCGCTGTTGCTTAAAATAGTTTCCGAATACACGGCATCCCCTTCAATAAACCAGAAAGGCAGCCACAGTCCCATTACCAGCGCCACACCCTGTTCGCCAAATACATAATACAATCCCTGGGTCATACCCTGCCGCATTTTATTGATCTGCACCACATGCCTGTATTCATGCAGTGTCAGCTGGTCCTGCCATATTTGCGGATAGATATTCTGTGAGGGCATTTCATAGAATTCAGCACGTAAAGGCGCAATTGGCACCATCGCATTGGAGGTAGTTGTATTGTTGTGCAGAATGATAGATATACGTCTCAGGTGGCTTTGATAGGATGCATTGATAGCAGGTTGCGAAAGCTTTAATACATTGATATAATACTGTGCCTGTTTGCTATAATTGGACGGGTAAATTATTTGAAAATCTTCGGTCTTAATCTGCTCCCATTTTACCGATGCAGGCTCCTGCCCGTTTAAAAAATACTGGGCATTCAATTGTGCACTGCAAATGAACAACATGAACAAGCATACTCCGATTTTTATATTTCCTAAATCTTTCATTAACTATAATAGAAGACGAAAATACAAGGTTTTCGGGAATATGAAAATGCCCTATGGGATCACATACCAGAATACGGCGAAAAAATGGCAGATACTGCCACCCAATACCCAAAAATGGAATATGGCATGATTGAAAGGCATTTTGTTTAAAAGGTAGAAAACGGCACCAATAGAATATGAAATACCGCCGATCAACAGCCAGATCAATCCCATGGTTGATAGGTTTTGAATGAGGGGTACAATTGCGATAAGAATGAGCCATCCCATTAAAACATATATAATTAGAGATAGTTTATCGTATTTTCCGGTAAAGAACATTTTAAAGACAACCCCGGCTATCGCAAGGCCCCAGATAACCCCAAATAAACTCCATCCCCAGGGGCCATTCAAAGTCACAAGTAAAAACGGTGTATAGGTACCAGCAATCAAAACATAGATGGCAGAATGATCGAACACATTTAAGTATTTCCTGACCTTCGGCCTGACGGACCAGTGGAACAAGGTAGATGCGAGGTATAAAACAACCAGGCTGGCGCCAAAAATACTCACTCCTACAATGTGCCAGGCATTACCATCAAGACTGGCAAAAACAACCATGAGCGTTAGTGCCGCCACACTCAGCAAAAAACCAATGCCATGTGACAATACATTCACAAATTCTTCCCAATAAGGATATGTTCTGGCGCTTATTTTCATCATCTATTCTTCCTGCAAAGGTAAACTGAATATTTTCTATTGTAAAGTAAATTTTATGGGCAGGTTATAAATCACCCTGACCGGCCTGCCCATTTGTGTGCCCGGCGACCAATCCGGCATAGTTTTTACCACCCTGATCGCTTCTTCAGTGCAACCGCCTCCCACGCCGCGCAGGATTTCGACCTGGCTTATTGAGCCATCTTTTTCAACTACAAAACTCAGATATACAGTCGCCTGGATACCCATTTCTTTGGCGCTTACCGGATATTGTACATGATCCCTAAGGTACTTGTACAATGCAGGAAATCCACCCGGAAATTCCGGCATTATTTCCGGAATAGCTATGAGAATATCATCGGGTATAGTCTCTTCTTTAACTTTTACAGTGAAATAATTAGGAACCGGTGTGTCTTCATTGGCCAATGCATCCAATGTGAAATCATCCAAGTCTTCTTTCGAATCCTCCACAATATGGAGTTGAATCTTAGGAACAGGTGGGGGCAATTGTTTCTTTTTATGCACGGTTACGGGCACTAAATATTCTGGTATTTCATGAAACGTATCGCGGGAAAGCAGGATGGCTGATTTCTCGTACGATTTATACTCAAATGCTGTCATAACAGCAACGAGGGCAACAATCATCCCTATTTGAAATAACCAGGATTTTTTTCTTTCTAAATCTGATTTGGGGTTTTTTCTGATTTCCATGGCTTTTGTTTTAAATTGAGTAAGGCAAACTGAATTTAAAAAGTAGAAATCAGGTCGATATAAATGCAGCGTTTTTGGGTTCTGTTATTATAACGCAGCGATGTAAAAAAATATTGTAATTCAATTATGGGTGTTCATTTATGTTTACGATATAAAATAATCCCAAAGCACTTCTTTTGGTGGATCAGCTATAATTGTGATCGGTTCTTTGGAAACGGGATGCACAAAGGCAACCGACCTGGCATGTAAACTTATGGAAGCATCTTTGTTGCTGCGGTCGAAGCCATATTTCAAATCACCTTTAATCGGGCAACCAATAGCAGAAAGTTGGGCGCGTATCTGGTGGTGACGGCCGGTTAACAGCTCTATTTCCAGCAAGCGATAATCTTTACTTTCCTTTTGCAGCTTGTATTTTAAAACGCCTTCTTTTGCCCCTTTTTTATGGCTTATGCTGGCAAACGACTTATTTTTTTTCTCATTCCTCACAAGGAAATGCCGCAATTCCCCTTCCGGATTTTTAGGCCTGTTTTTTACAATGGCCCAGTACATTTTTTTAATCTCTCTTTCCTTCACCAGCTCATTCATCCGGCTTAATGCCTTGCTGGTGCGTGCAAAAACCACCACACCACTTACGGGCCTGTCGATACGATGGATTACTCCCAGAAAAACTTTTCCGGGCTTTTCATATTTTTCCTTGATGTATTGCTTAACGTCTTCACTCAGCGGCACATCACCGGTTTTATCACCCTGCACAATTTCAGAAGGCAATTTATTAACGGCTACCAGGTGGTTGTCTTCGTAAAGAATTCTTTCGGAAACGGTTTGTTTATCCATCATTAACAGAAGCGCTTTTTAATATTGCTCCTTTTCGTTCGGGAAATCCTGCGACTTTACATCATCTATGTAGCGAAGGAATGAACTGATCATTTGCTCCTGTAAGTTATTGTACCTGCGCAAAAAACGGGGCGAAAAATCCGTATTGATACCCAACATATCATGGATCACAAGCACCTGGCCATCTACGTCCCTTCCAGCTCCGATGCCTATGGTTGGAATACCGATGGATTTGGTAACATCAGCGGCTAGTTTGGCGGGGATTTTTTCAAGAACGATGCCAAAACATCCCACTTCTTCCAGTATTCTGGCATCATTCATTAATTTGGATGATTCTTCTTCATCAGTAGCCCGTACCACATAGGTTCCAAATTTATTGATCGATTGTGGTGTTAATCCCAGGTGGCCCAATACGGGGATGCCGGCACTTAATATACGTGTGATGGATTCCACGATCTCTTCGCCACCTTCCAGTTTAACGGCATTGGCACCCGACTCTTTCATAATCCGAATGGCGGTATTCAGCGCTTCGATGGAGTTGCCCTGGTACGAGCCAAACGGTAAATCGACCACTACCAGTGCTCTTTCCACAGCCCGCATCACTGATGATGCATGGTAGATCATCTGGTCGATGGTAATGGGCAAGGTGGTCCGGTGACCCGCCATCACGTTCGAAGCCGAATCCCCCACAAGAATCACATCCATCCCCGCTTTATCCAGCAAACGCGCCATCGAATAGTCATATGCTGTCAGCATGGCGATTTTCTCACCTTTGTGTTTCATTTCCTGTAAAACGTGCGTGGTTATTTTCGGAAGGTCTTTTGATGTGTGCATCAGTTTTCAATTTATTCAGGCAAAAGTATGCGAAAATGCACTATATAAAAAGTATTTTTCTGTCTTATGCATTTCTGCCGGCTTATTTTACAGCATTTTCAGTGTTTGAAACCCAGGTTTTTACCTTTAAAATAATTTAATTTAAAGTGGCAGAAATAATTATAATAAATTTGCGGCTTTTAAGTTATTAATCTGTAGTGCAATTCACCAAAAGCCATATAACCCGACATCTGTTAATGACCATCCTGTTAATAGGTTATTCATTTACTTTTTACGGACAGACAGCCTATGTAAATGGCACCATTACGGATGATAAAAATAAGCCTGTCGACCTGGCCAATGTGTCGGTCATCGGCGAAAAAAGAGGAACCTCATCAGATATTAATGGAAAATTCAGGCTGGTCGTTCCTGCGGGAAAAGAAATTGTGATCGGCATCAGCTACATAGGTTTTGCCGATAAAAAATATCCCGTCACCCTTCAGGAAGGCGAAGAACGCGATATTTCTTTTCAGTTGATTCCCATCTCGACAGATCTTCCGGGTTTTGAAGTGAAAGACGAAAAATTACGGACAGAAAGCATGGTCAGGCTCAACCCGAAAGATGCCAATGTGGTTTCATCGCTTACAGGCGGTGTTACCGACCTGATCAAAACCTTACCCGGCGTATCCACCAGTAGCGAATTAAGCTCACAATACACGGTGCGTGGTGGTAATTTTGATGAAAACCTGGTGTTTGTCAATGACATTGAAATATACCGACCCTTCCTGGTTAGTGTGGGACAACAGGAAGGCTTGAATTTTATCAATCCCGCCCTCACCGGATCCATTTTGTTTTCGGCAGGAGGTTTTGGAGCCGAATATGGCGATAAATTATCATCGGTACTGGATGTGAAATACATCAAACCGGAAGAGTTTGGTGGTTCCTTTGCTGTCAGCCTGCTGGGTGCCGAACTCAGCTTTGGCGGCACGACAGCCAACAACAAATTTACCTACCTGGTGGGCGCACGCTATCAATCCAATTCGTATTTGCTGAACAGCCTCGAAACCAAGGGTGAATACAAACCGCGTTTCATGGATGTGCAATCGCAGTTTACTTACCAGTTCAATGATAAATGGGATCTGTCGTTTTTGGGTTATTACTCAAACAATAAATACAAGGTAATCCCTTCCGACCGCGAAACCGATTTCGGCACCATACAGGAAGTACTGCGCTTTAAAGTGTTTTTTGACGGCAACGAAACCGATGGCTATGAGATGCTGCAAGGCGGATTAACTCTCGGATTCAAACCACGAAAGAATGTGGATTTACGGTTTATTGTTTCCGCTTTCACCACACAGGAATCGGAGACCTATGATATACAGGGCCAATACTGGTTAGGACTGGTTGAGAATGATCCCGGAAGTGAAGAGTACGGTGATGTGGTGCAGGTGCAGGGCGTAGGCACCTACCTGGAGCATGCCCGGAATTACTTCCTGTCGAATGTATATACTTTCGAACATAAAGGGATGATCTCATACGATTCAAGGTTTTTGAAATGGGGCATTCAATACAGCCACCAGTATGTGGATGATGAATTGAAAGAGTGGATCATGATAGATTCGGCAGGATACACCATTCCCAATCCAATTGGCGAACCCGGCTCCATCGATCCTGCGAATCCTGCCTTAGACTTACGTTATCATGTAAAAGCACAAAATACACTTCAAACGAACCGTTTGGCGGCTTATGGTTCGCACCAGTGGAATATTTCTTTAAAAAATAACGACCTGCTGACCATTGCAGGAGGTGTACGTATCAATTATTGGGATTATAACAGCCAGTTTCTAATTGCGCCCCGCATCAACATGTCATATAAGCCTTATAAAAAGCAAAATCTTGTTTTTCGGTTTGCAACAGGCGTATATTACCAGCCACCGTTTTACCGCGAAATGCGAAATATGGATGGCTCTTTGAACGAAGATATCAAAGCACAGCAGTCCATTCATTTTATTTTGGGCAGTGATTACCGTTTCCAGGCATGGAACCGCCCTTTTATTTTTACCACCGAACTGTATTACAAATACCTCGACAATATTATTCCTTACCAGATCGACAATGTGCGTATCCGATATTATGCCGACCAGACAGCACGTGGTTATGCGGCCGGTGTTGACTTCAAAGTATATGGCGAATTTGTTAAAGGAGTAGATAGCTGGCTGAGTCTTTCGTTTTTAAAAACAGCCGAAGATATTTATGGTGATTACTATTACGATTATTATGATGCCGATGGCGTTAAAACCGGTACCGGCCCTGAGATGAACCCTGATGCGGCCGATAATGTGAAAGTAGATCCGGGTTTTATTCCACGTCCTTCTGACCGCCGGGTGAACTTTACCATATTCTTCCAGGATTATATTCCGAAAATTCCGTTCATAAAAATGCATTTGCGATTGTTATATGGCACCGGCCTTCCTTTTGGTGCGCCTGATTCGGAGCGATACCAGCAAACCCTGAGAATGCCGGATTACCGGAGGGTTGATATTGGATTTTCATACCAATTTATCCATGAAGGAACTGAATTCGGACCTAAAAACCCTATGAAACATTTTAAAAATATGTCCATCAGCCTGGAAGTTTTCAACCTGCTGCAAACTTACAATACCATTTCCTATATCTGGATAAAAGATGCCGAAAACCGCCAATTTGCGGTTCCGAATTACCTCACCCCACGATTATTGAACATCAAGCTGACAGCTGATTTTTAACAAATATTTAACTTTTCTATTTAAAATCTGTCTAAACTATTTGTTACTTTTGTCTTGTTCTATCAAGAACAATTAACTATAGCAGGTTAATTTTTTGGGTTATCCCTCAGCAGAGGGTTTTTAGGTTAATAAGTGAAAAAGCCCCATCCTATCCGGATTGGGGCTTTTTCTTTATATCGCTTAGAAGTTGAGTCTAATTGAAGAATAAAATCGATTTTTTGATCCTACTCACCGCTTCCATCAGTTCATCTTCGGTAATTACCAATGGGGGTGCAAAACGAATGATATGATCGTGTGTAGGCTTGGCCAATAAGCCGTTCTCGGCCATTTTCAAGCATACATCCATCGCTGTTTTTCCATTCTTAGGCCTGATCACCACCGCGTTTAATAATCCTTTTCCTCTCACCAGTTCTACCATATCAGAATCGATACTTCTCATCTCTCTCCTGAAAATTTCTCCAAGGTACTCGGCTCTATCAGCCAAATTCTCATCTTTAATCACTTCAAGTGCAGCTGCAGCTACTTTTGCCGCTACCGGGTTGCCCCCAAAAGTAGAACCATGCTGTCCGGGTTTAATGGTTAGCATGATGTCGTCGTCTGCCAACACTGCCGACACAGGATACACACCACCTGAAAGTGCTTTTCCAAGGATCAGAATATCTGGCCTGACACCTTCATGGTCGCAGGCTAATAATTTTCCGGTACGTGCAATGCCTGTTTGCACTTCATCAGCTATGAACAATACATTTTTCGCCTTACACATTTCGTAAGCCTTTTTTAAATAGCCTTCCTGAGGCACAACCACCCCGGCTTCGCCCTGGATGGGTTCCACCAAAAATCCGGCTACATCAGGATCTTTCAAAGCCTCTGCCAATGCATCAAGGTCGTTATAAGGTATTACAATAAACCCCGGTGTGTAAGGGCCATATCCGGCTTTCGAATCTGGATCGGTCGACATGGAAATAATGGTAATGGTTCTGCCGTGGAAATTATCGGCACAAACGATGATCTTTGCCTTATCGGCTTTCACACCTTTTATATCGTAAGCCCAGCGGCGACAAAGTTTCAAGGCTGTTTCATCAGCTTCGGCACCCGTATTCATCGGCAATATTTTATCATAGCCGAAATACTTCGTAATATATTTTTCATAACCCCCGAGCGCATCACTGTAAAATGCGCGTGAAGTAAGGGTTAAAGTTTCCGCCTGTTCAATCAATGCGCCCACAATTTTTGGATGACAATGTCCCTGGTTTACTGCTGAATACGCCGAAAGGAAATCAAAATACTCTTTTCCTTCTACATCCCATACTTTTGCTTTTCTTCCTTTTGACAGCACGACAGGTAATGGATGATAATTATGAGCACCATATTTATCTTCCATTTCCATGGCCATTTTTGATGTTAATTTTTCTGACATGTTATACTATTTTTTTGAATGAAACAATGATCAAATTTGACCACAAAAGTACATAATATATTCCTGCTTTCAGGCTAAAAACACTGCAAAATAAGTGCTTTTACAATGTATTTATCAATTATCGCCCACTTAAAGAAGGTGCCTGAATGGCAGTAGCAGCCACTCGAAGAATTTATTGATCAGCGGCCGTTTTTTCCAACTGCTGAATACAAAAGTTTCTGAATGCTTCAGCGTTGCATTAATGTGTTCCAAAACTTGGATCGCGATACTGCGATCATCGCCCAGGAGCATAATCTCGAACATATATCGAAAGCTCCTGTAATCAAAATTTGAGCTGCCAATGGCAAACTGTTCATCGTCAACAAGCATAAGTTTCGCATGTAAGTTGTTGGTTTTGTAAAACAGAAACCGGATACCACTTTTGTGCAAAGGTCCCAGATATTTATTTCTGAGAATATCCACCAGCGTTACGTCGGAATGCCTGGGAATGATAACGATCACTTCCACCCCTCTTTTCGCGGCGTCCATCATGGCTTTACGCAACAGGAAACCTGGCAGAAAATAAGGTGTCTCGATAATGACTTTCTTTTTAGCAGACTGGAAAAGCCTGATAAACTTTTTATTGATCCGCTTATAAGCTAATGCAGGGACATCTCGCACAATCTCAAAATTTTCAAACCTGACCAGCCTTGTATTATGCACCTTGTTGAATACATATTTATTGTATAACCTGAAATCTTGCATAAAAAGCCGTGAAAAAGTAAAGGTGATCTCGCTTTTCATGCGCAGCATGGATTCTCTCCAGTTCATATTGTAACCTGTAAGGTTAGAAGAACCGATCCAGCTTATTTCATCGTCGATCAGCAACAGTTTGCGGTGGTTACGTCGGTGGCCCTTTGTGAAAAGATCAGAATTAAACTTGATTTTTTCAAAAAAGCGTACATCACCACCGTTCATTTGAATTTCTCCATAAAGGGGATTGCCAGAGTTGCTTACGCCCCAACCATCAATCAGGAGTTTTACTTCAAGGCCTTGTTTCGCTTTTTCATTAAAAGCCCGCAGAAAACGTTCACCTATTGCATCATTCCCAATCCTGAATGTTTCAAGGTAAATGTATTTTTTTGCCAATTCAATATCGGCGATCATCGCGTCATAATAGCGCAATGGCTCAGAAAACAAATGATATGGTTCTTTAAATTGTAACACCTCCAATAATTGAATCCATCAGCAACGATTGTTCAAATGTAAGGCACCTTTTAAAATAATTAAAGAAAAAACATCTTTTTTATCGCCGGAATATAATATAAAGGAAGTAGAACAGCAGGCTGAAAATTATAATGCCGCCAAAACTGAAAGTAAGCAGTCGATATTTTCGAGTGTTATTATCCTTCATCTGATTTTCTTCAGCGAGCTCAATATTCTGTTTCACTAACTGGTCTACTTTAAAGCGTGCTTCCATTTCAGCCATCTGCGCCTGATGCAGATTTTCAAGCAGGGTATCATTTCCTATCTCAAACATTTTATAATGTTTGTTGAAATCGTTGTAGTCGCCTAAAGAGGCATAACATTTAAACAAAGCTTCGTGATTCTCCGAAACATAATCCGCCTGCCCTATTACATCCGCTATTTGAAGGCTTTTTTTATAATATCGTATCGCTTCAGCCGTGTTTGATTGTTGTTGTTGGAGTATTCCCATATGATGATATACCAACACAAGGCCTGCTTTACTTCCCATCTCCTGGTACAAACTTTCACTTATTTTAAAATATTTTTTGGCTTTTTCATATTCTTCCATATTGGCATACAAGGTGCCCAGGTTATGGTTTTGCATGGCAATACCAATCAGGTCATTCATCCTGATCTTCAATTCGAGTGATTGCTCATACAATTGTTTGGCCTTGATATAATCTTTGTGCTCGAAATTATACATTTCAGCCATATTCGACAATACCTTTGAAAGGTTGCGATCATCGCCCATGGCCAGGTATATTTCACGAGCCTGTTCGAAATACTCCATGGCCTTCTCTTGTTCTCCCCATTCATTATATACGGTGCCGATATTAAGATAAGCATCCCCAATACTATTCTTATCATCCATCTCTTTATAGATCATCAGCGCACGATAATAATTATTTATTGCCAGTCGCATATTTCCCCTATAAAAATAACTGTTGCCCAGGTTATGCATCACAAACGCCACCCATTCCTGGTCATCTATTTGTTCGCCTATTTCGCCCGAACGCTCATAGTAATCAATTGACAGTTCATAATTACCAAACTCTTCGTAAACAAGGCCAATATTGTTCAGGCACCTTGCAATGCCTGAAAGATCATTGACCGCTCTATAGGCATCCAGGCTTTCATTATAATAGTCAAGCGCCAGGTCTAATTCGCCATTGTAGTAACAGCTTACGCCCAGCGACTTTAAAATTTTCGCTTTCAATGTTACTTCACCCAAATCGTCTGACAACAATGCGGCGGAATCGCCATACATGATGCAACGGGGTAGATCGGAAAACCGGTAGGCTTCGGAAATATGCAAAAAAGTGGCCGGTTTCTCTTTTTCGGAAACCTGTTGCAAACTATTAAGCAGGCTGTCAATCATGTTGTCAGACGCTATCAGATGTACTGATGAAAAGAGCATCCACACAAGGATTATAACGAACCTGAGAATCATGAAAACAAAGGTATAAAATTCGACTTATGATCAAAAAAATAAATGCCGCCATTCATTAGATTTTGATCCTTATCTTTGCTTGAGTTTCAAAAGACATATTATGATAAAATCAATGACTGGTTTTGGTAAGGAAGTGCTGGAAAATGAAGCACGAAAAATTACCATTGAAATCAGGACCCTTAACAGCAAACAACTTGACCTTAATTTAAGATTACCCCAGATATACAGGGAAAAAGAACTGGATATCAGGGGTATTATCGGCAAAAACCTGGAAAGGGGAAAGACGGACATTTCCATCAACATCGAGCAAAAAAATGTATCTACCGCACCGGTAATCAGCAAAGCACTTGCCATACATTATTATAATGAATTGAAAGAAGTATCCGAGGCCATCCACCAGTCGAACGATTATGATTATTTGTCGATGATCGTGAAAATGCCCGAAGTGTTGGTGTCGCCTGAGGTTGAAATTGATGATGAAGAATTTGGAGAGCTGCTTGACACCATTCAGAATGCTTGTGACAAGGTAAATACATTCAGAATAAATGAAGGTAAAACCCTTGAAAAAGATTTTATTCAGCGGATCAACACCATTATTGAGTTGTTGCAGAAAGTTGAATCTTTTGAGGAACAGAGGACAACGCGGATAAGAGAACGAATCAAATCCAACCTAGAGGCTTTTTCGCAAGATGTGCAATCAGACAAGAACCGGTTTGAACAGGAAGTGATTTATTACCTGGAAAAATTAGATATTACCGAGGAGAAAATCCGTTTAAAAAAACATTGCGACTATTTTTTGGAGACCCTCTCAAAAGAAGCTTCTGTGGGGAAAAAACTGGGGTTTGTATCGCAGGAAATTGGTCGCGAGATCAATACCATGGGTGCCAAAGCCAACGATTTTGATATCCAGCAAATTGTTGTGCTGATGAAAGACGAACTCGAAAAAATTAAAGAACAATTATTCAACATCCTTTAATGCCAGACATTCAAGAAAAAGGAAAACTGATCATATTTTCGGCTCCTTCGGGAGCAGGAAAAACCA
>JAZBOW010000021.1:0-2316 GCA_036351335.1 Bacteroidales bacterium
ATGGTGAGATTGAAAGCGGCAATGCGTGTGCTCCAGCCCCAACCACTTGTGGTTGCCATATACTCACCCGTATACCAGAAAGTGGTGTCGTTTGAAGGATCGACAGCCATCATGGAATAATCTCCCCAACGATGTGGATCGCCAGTTTGCACGCCACCGCCGGTAATAATTACTTCTTCCGTGAAAGTCATCTCCCCTAATGGGGCATCCGGAGGCCTTCCGGTGTAACATAGTGACGGATAGACGGATGTACTCGAAACCGTATAACCCAGCGCGATATATCCCCTTGCATCCATGGCGATACTACCCATCCAGCGATAATTCTCATCCGGTGCATAGGTGCCCTGCTGGTAAATATACCACCCATCTACTTCATTCTCTTTTCGAAGCTCATACCAACGAATCCCTGCCAGTCCATTCCCATCCGCATTTACAGTATGGTTGAACACCAGGGTTTCATAAGTACCAAAATTACGGTATTGCAAGGGTTGCATAGAAAATGCTGATAAGGCATCAAGATTTGGGGCCCCATCCGGCTGGGGAATACAATCCTGAAGATTTCCTGCATCGCAAAGCCGGTAACTAAACGGCTCAGGGGGTAAGTTCTGTACTTCCACGAACGTGGAATTTTGCGGGTCATTCCAATCAACTGTAAATTCCCAGACCCTGATCATATCTTCATCCCATAAATGACCCTCATCATCTGTAATGCATGTCCAATAATTTGGCGTTCCGTTTTCGGGAGGGGTTCCGTCAAAATCAGCAGGCAACATGGCCCACGTTGCCAATTCCTCAGGTAAATCAAATAACACATGCCTGGCATTTGTATCACCTATTAGCATCGCTTCACGCTCATAGGCGGAAGCACCTACGCGGTTATAATCATCTAAGAGGTTGAAAGAGCAATAGTAGGCATCGGGCCAAACACTTAATTTGGGGTAATCGTTAAAAACAGGATACTCAAAAGCATACCTATAATAGGCGCCAAGTGGATCAGATGTAGCCGAAACCGCAACTAATTCCCACCAGGTGTCATCGTCGCACCTTAGGGCAAATTGCGAAACCACCCATCGATCCGCCAATTCATCATAGGCCACAATAGGGTCGCCGTCATTATGACCAGTCCACGGACCTATAAAACCATTCCAGAGTGTGGAATTATCAGCAGGCCCATATAAAGAATTGCCTTCTTTGTCGAATATCTGAAAGGACAAATTAACCATCTGGAAATAATGATTGGGGCCTACATCACCATCCGTATCCGGTGGCATCACACCATTCACATTGCCTGTTCCATCAAAATTTTGGATGGGTTCGTTATGCCTTTGTTTGCCAAATTTATTTTGCCAGACCTGGTCAGGGCCGGAATCTTTGTATTCATTAGGGGCACCTGGAAAATCAAGTTTATTTTCAATCACATTGTCTTTCCAACTGCGGTCGCGAATACCGGGAATTACCAGTTCCATTTCCCGCAATGGGGGCGTTTTGTCAACATATTTAGCTTTGGTTACAATGGGCTTGAGTTGCGCATCAACTTGCATGATGCTGAAAATCAATAAAACAAAAAATACAAAAAATGATTTTTTCATAGCAGTGAAATTGAATGGGTGAATAAAATTGGGAGTTCAATATATTTCGGTGTGAACACTTTAGCAGGGGTATGTTAATAGGTTAATTTGATTAATGTCATAAATATACGAATATGTATGCCGTTTGTCAAGTAAACTGCTTCGCTTTAATTACTTAAGCGCTGCCAGGTCTCCATCATTTTCCAGGCAGTGTTTGATCTTCTCGCAAATCTGCACTTCATCTCCTGAGCAATAACCGGGATAGCGGCACCTGATATTTTTATCGCCATCCAATAAGACAGTATATGGTGTAGTTGTAATTCCTAATGTTCTTTTCAATTGTCCATTTATATCAATATACACATCGAAATCCCATCCTTTTCCTGCTACCAACGGTTTCACCTTAGCCCAATTACCTGGGCAGTTTACGCAGATAGCAATTAATTCAATACCAAGTTTTTTCAATTCTTCAACCCATGAATCCTGCAGGTTTTCCAAGTTATTGCAACATTGATGGCTGTTGGTTTCCCAGAATATGAGAATCGTACCCTGTTTGGAAGTGAGCACATCATTCATTTCAATTAATGAACCATCCAGAGTTTTGAGTGGTTCATTCAATGCATAAAATTCTTGTGATATAGCACAAAAGAAAATATTTAACAGGAATAAGCAAATGAAGATAATTTTCATGGCAGATTTTATTTAGGTTATGAGTACATCCAACATATGGATTTAATTCTCTTCAAAG
>JAZBOW010000022.1:0-2305 GCA_036351335.1 Bacteroidales bacterium
AATGACATCAAATATCCAAAAGGAACTTGTACGAAATTCTGATTATTCCTTTTGCCTATGTTTATTTCCTGCTTCCATCCTTTGTTATGTCCTACTACAATTGTTCCAATATTGTTTTGAATACAGTGATCAAGAATATGTTTAGCTGTTTTTCTGATGATATCTTTAATGCGATTTTCTCTTTTTCTCTTTAACAAAAATTGCTGTTTTGTGTAACCTTTGATATTCTGCTTGTCTTTAATACCTTGCAGTTTTGCGTTCTGCTTATTCCAAAAATAGTTAATTGATTTAAGTTTCTTTCCGTCCATTATGAACGCCCTATTATTGTGAACATCATAGCAAGTAGCAAGATTAGACAAACCAACATCAATACTTAACACATTATTTTGATTAAGATTTAAGTCTTGTTCTTCTACTTCATATACCACCTCCATTTTAAAGAATGTTGCTTTTTGTTGTGGAAGTATCCTAACTTCTTGAACACTTTCTTTTTCTATCTGTGTTGGAAAATCTAAAACGATATTTTTTAATTCAGTTTCTTCTTTAAGCTGTCTTGAAATTCCTATGTGAATTTTATTTTCTTTAATTTGAAATCCATTTTTAGGGATTACCAATTGGAAATACCCATCTTTGGAAAGATAATTTGGAATAGAAATTCTACTTTGATATTTACCTTTTTTCTTTGCTTTTAATAATCCGAAAAATGATTTGAAACTTCTATCAACAACTTTAAGAGTCTGTTGGCCCATTACAGAAGGCAACACTTGATAGTTCTCATTCGTCTTACAGTGATGATAGTTTTGTGGGTAAGATAAATATGTTTTGGTTTCAAAAAAGTTTTGGCGAACACCATACAAACCAAAATTGTATAAACGAGCAGAATGCCAGCACATCTTTCTTAAAAGATTGTATTGGTCTTTGTTCAACTGTCTTATTTGATTTGATTGTGTCTTATACAATTTATTCACTCTATTTATTAGTATCTTACCTACAATATACTATCATATTTAGAATTTGTCAAGTGATTTTTAAATTATTTTGCCAATTCATCCCCGATGCAAGCGGGGTTTTCTTGGCAGTTCTTTATAACTCATGTATTTCAGGATACAGGATATCAATAGAGGCGTATATTGCTTTAATTTTATCGCAGTCCTCTTGAGATAAAACTGCCCGCTCACATAAATTATCCGAGATGATTTTAGTCTGGGTGATAACCTCATGGGTTATGAGAAATCCGTCATTAATTACATCCTGATTTTTTGTGCATCCATAAGAAATAAGGACAATTAAAATTAAAGCCATAGGGAAAAATAATGGCTTTTTTTTCTTTTCCTTGGGTAGTAACGGTAATTGCTTGTCCTTATTCATCATACCTTTTACGTTTGCGTTTATGGCGCATATAGATATAATGGCATCCAGGATCTTAACCCATTTATTCTTCGGGTCATTCGGTAAAAAATTACTAACTACTGAGGCCAATATTGCCACTGCTCCGCTTATTGCTGCAATTTCTGTTCCTGTCATGCTATCCTCCTTAATTGAAAGTTATTGTTAATGATGATGGTCTTGTTGGTAATATAATAGGTGGTAAAATGACTTCCGGTGTATATACAACTTCTTGGCTATAATCAGATTCTCCATGTACATTCTCGGCGGTAACTATAATTCCAAAAGAAATGCCATCTGATAATGTAACAGTACAGGTCATCTCAGCACCAGTCCATTTTTTCACATACTGCCCCTCCGGATATTCTCTGGCGTATAGATTATATTTATCTACATTCTCAGGGTTGTTATGTTTCCACTGGAATGATACGTCTTCCGCAAAAGCCACTGATGAAAAAAATAAAATTGTGAATAAAATTAATCTAAACATAAAATTCTCCTAAACATTAAAAAGGTAAATACCGTCTGACTCTATATTTACACAATCAATGTGTACCCACGATATAGGCACACCATTTTTAAGATGTTCCATACGTGTGATATATTGAAAACCCTCACAAAACTGATAACTGATTATCCTGTCCCTAACCTCATGAGCATGAAGCCCCTCAACAATAAAATCATATGCCTGTCCTCTTCTATGTGGGCTGTTATTTGCTCCCAGAATGCATGTGGTAGATCTGAACCCTGACCATTGTCTATTACCACCCCAGAACCAATTATTTACAAATACTCTGCGGCGTTTTGTCCTGTTTACCATTTCCCAGATCGAGTCTAAAGAATAAAGCAAACGTGGGTCTAAAAACTCCCATGCTTTGTCGCCGTAAAATAAATAAGTTTCACGATCCACAAGCTCTGG
>JAZBOW010000023.1:0-2398 GCA_036351335.1 Bacteroidales bacterium
ACCATTGCCAACACGCTGATCACCAGCATCACTTTTAAAAGTATACTGATCATGCTCAATAGAAATGGTTTGAGTGACTCGTCTAAATTTCTTTTATTCATGGTTTTTTTAATGCCTCTCATAATGGCTTTGATCACCCAAAGACCGATTACCAGAACGACTATTGCTCCAATAATCTTTAATCCATATTGTGTCGCTAAACCGCTTAACCAAATTAAAATTTCCTGTGCTTTTTCCATAGTTTAAGTTTTAATATTAATAATTGATTTTAGATATTTATATTCCTAACGATATTCCCAAACCTTGAGCTGTTTTAACCAGAGAATTGTCTGGTGTTACAAGATTGGGATTCGCAATAGCTTCTTTTAAAGGCACTGCTACAAAATTCGGATGGCGATAAGAAACCATTTTCCCATAGTTATTATTTAGGGCCATTTCAAAAGCTCGTACCCCAAATTGGGCTGAAAGCACCCTGTCGTAAGCAATGGGTACGCCTCCCCTTTGGAGGTGTCCAAGCACCGTTTCTCGCATATCATGCTGAAAACCTATTTCCTGCAATTCTTTTATCAGTTGGGCCGCAATACCTCCAAGCCTTTTATTTTTGTAACCTACTTCTTTATTTTCCTGGTAGATCATTTTACCACCTTGTATATGTGCTCCTTCAGAAACCACAACTACCGCAAAACCCCTACCATGTCGGAATCTTTTTTCCAGCGCTTCCTTCACTTTATGAATATCATAAGGGAATTCGGGTATCAGGCAAACCTCTGCACCACCGGCAACGGCAGCATTTAAGGCGATCCATCCCGCATTCCTGCCCATCACTTCCAGCATAAATACACGGTTGTGGCTTGCCGCGGTAGTAACTAGTTTATCAACAGATTCTGTGGCTATCTGCACAGCCGTCTGAAAGCCGAAAGTAGTATCGGTAGATGACAGGTCATTATCAATTGTTTTTGGCACCCCGATAATATTCAATCCCTTTTCAAATAATTTCTGGGAAATCTCCTGGGAACCATCACCGCCGATATTGATCACCGCATCGATGTTCATGTATTTCAACTTCCTGATCATTTCATCCGAACGATCAACTGCTGTCCAGCTACCGTCTTTTTCCTTTACAGGCCAGGAGAACGGACCGCCCTTATTAGTGGTTTCGATAATGGTACCGCCCTGAAAGTGGATACCCGAAACCATTTTATTGTCCAGCACCACAATTTCTGTGGGTTCACGCAAGATTCCATTAAACGCCTGAATGCTACCAAGCACTTCCCAATCGTCTTCCTGCGAAGCCCTGTGTACTATCGCTCTGATAACAGCATTAAGTCCCGGGCAATCGCCGCCTCCTGTTGCAATTAAAAGTCTTTTCATATTTACTGAATATCAGCGCCAAAAATAATCAAACCACGTTAAAGTGCAGAATTCACGCTCAAATTAATTGATTTTCAAGATCGTTAACTGTTAACAAACCGAAGTAAAAAATGTTTAAAGAAACTTTGTTTGTTGGATTTCTGTTTGATAAGATTGTAGTGAAAACTTCAAAAAATCGCATAGCTGCATTAAAGCATCCCACAAATAAATCTCATAAAAAAACCGGCAAACTGAGCGTGCCGGTTTCCTCTATTTGTTGCAATTGATATGCTTTGATAATACCTTTTAAGGAATGACAAAAGATACTGTTTCAGGTGAGTCAGCACTCAGGTTTGGAAATACCATATCACCGGATGTGGGATCTTCATAACTATTATTCCAGTATGCATCACCATGAACTTTCATATAAACAGTTGTACCCGAAGCAAATCCCCCATCAATTAATTCTTCTTTGGTTATTGGCAACTCAAAAGTATTGGCCGTTATTTCATAAGCTTCACTATAATATGTATAGTTTGAACTGCTTACTGTTGAATCAGTACTGTAAAATATCCTGATATATTTGGGTGCGTCTGCTGTTCCTTCCGGATCTACCGTTCCGGTATAATCAATAGAACCATGCGAAATATGTACTATGAAATCGGTAATCGTCAAATCCGATTGCTGGCCTAAGTTAAAAGTTTCTGAAAGGTTCAGAGGTCCGCCTGTTTCAGTAAGTGTTGCGTTAAAGTATCTATAAGCGCCGTACCCGGTTTTTTCGAAAAGTAAGTTGTATGTACCAAAAGGCACGTTTTCAATGACAAAATTCCCATCCGCATCTGTTTGTGCTGTCAATAACGGGGATGTTCCTTCAATCGTAACGGTCATATCACTGCTATCAATGCTGGTTTTACCTTCATCGTATAAGGTTACTTTTCCTGATATACTACTCGTTGTTTCTTTTTTTTCTTCTTCATCTTTATTACAGGCGAAAAAGCTTAGGGCAATAAGAATGACTATTAAACTATTAATCTTCATACACGTTTAT
>JAZBOW010000024.1:0-6962 GCA_036351335.1 Bacteroidales bacterium
ATTTCAGAAGATTGGGCCACACATATGATCCCTGCCGGTTTTGTGGCACCCAAACAGCTTAAGGAATCGAAACCAAGCGCCATACAGCAAAAGCTGAATGGTTACCGGAAAAAGAACAAGCTGGATATTCCGGCCATTCAAATGGATGAGATTGAAAGCTGGCTGAGCAGAATTGAGTAATTCCTAACTGTAATAGTGGTTGTATTTGAATCAGAATTTGTAAATGCAGAAATAACAAACTACTTTTCACCTGCGCTACCAATCACTCACCAAAGGGGAGGCCCGCCGCTTGTTTTGTCGTAAGATGAATTGGCCCAAACGTCCAGCAGCAAACGAATCTACCTGTTCAGAATAATTTTTCCGCTTTTAAGAATATCTCCCACCTCAAATTGATAAATATAATAGCCCGGTTTAAGATCTGTGTTTTCTGTGCGCCAGGTTATTTTGTTACTTCCAGCGAATGCTTTACCATTTACCTGATCTACCAATCTGCCTGAAATATCATAGATGGAAAATGTATAATCCGCTTGCTCATTAGCAACAAACTCAATGTTTAAATGGTTTTGAAATGGATTTGGATACAAGATGAGTTGTGCAGGTGATGTTTCTTCAAGTCCTGATAACAGCAATGCACTATCAATCACTATAATGCCTTTGTAAGTATTATTGTCTGTTTCAATATACATTGTGTCACTATAAAATGTTTGAAGAGCTACAAGCTGATGACACATAATATTCAAACTTAATGAGCCTTCTTCCATAAGCTGGTAAGGCAATTCAGGCATTTCCTCAACATACCAGGGAAACACTGCACCATATTGGGTTATGCTATTCACCATCACAGGCACATCCATATTTGAGCTTATTTGCAATTCTATGCCTTCTTCCATTTGAATTGCTTCCAGGAAAAGTACCGTATCAGGGTGAAGCGTAAGCTCAAATTCAGGGTTAGAGGCTACCGTAAATTCATGCGGATCGGGTAATCCGATATATGGATTATTGGCCTGCCTGCCGGATGCATCAGCGGCATATAAATAATAGTCGATCTCATCTCCTGCTGCCAGGTCAGCGATAGCTCCTTTCCAGGTATTTTCACTTTGATACGTCATCAATATAGTGTCGTAATCGCTTCCGTTAATGCTGTAAATAAGGAAAACCGAATCTGCATAAATTTCTTCATCGCTGTATGCCAGAATATCTGTTGCTATTTCAATATTTTCTTCATAAGGCACTTCACCCAGCAGCGGCACATGATGAAAATACAACATACCTACATCGGCAATGCCTTTGGTGCGGCAATGCAAAGCATCCGTATTGTACCAGTAGTTATACATAATTCCTACAATTTCGTAGCCGGGCATGGCTTCTTCATAGGCCGCAATGGCTTCATCATCCCACGGGCTGCCGGTAATGGGTACCAGCACTTTTTTATTTATGATCAATGAATTGGTGTAGGGGGTGGTTTGTGGCGAGCCCGGTGTGTACACCCTGAAAACTTCATATGGTACACCGTACGAGCTTATTTCATTGGCATAAAAATCAGCAATAGCTTCGTAATCTTCATAGCGGTAATCACTCTCCGATACCTGCCCGATCAATATTTTACCCGGAGAAAGGAATTTGCCCCAGCAATCGATATGTTTGATATAATCGTCCAATGGATCTGCCGTTACAAAATATTCTTCAATACCCAGGTATTCCTGTACCATTTCGTCAATCTCGTTGTGGGTATACTGACTGTTTTCATCCCATATCAGGTCGGTAGAAGCTGCTTTTCCCATGCCATCACACATATAGTTTCCTCCGGCGGTTTCCAGGTTCATACCATACAGGTCAATACCCAGGTAATCCGACACTTCAATAGGAATATCATTGTCATTTGGTCGTGGACGATTATAGGGGAAGTTGACAATACCAGGTTGGTTGTTGCCATCAAAAACAAACCAGGGGCCGTAATCGCGCGTCCATTCGCTATCGGATGGCGCCAGCAAAAATTCGCAATTGTCTGTATTTACACTGTTGCTTTGGTAATAATTCAATGCTGTCTGCTGTTGAGAAGCGTTGGCGACAATGGTAAGCACACGTCCATCCGCTGCTATTTCCCTCACCACGGAAACGGGAATATCGAGCGGGTAACGCACCAATACCGATTGCATTTCTTCAAATTCAGCCACATTTCTGACAGGTGCCATCGGCGGGTCGGTTATAAAGAAATCCCTGGAAGCATCAAAATCCATGTGCATTTCTTCTTCCGACAGGTAATGTAATTTTCGATAATCGGGTTTTGCTTTTTGCGCCACCACCTGCTGGTAACAAAATGCCGTTAAAAAGATGAGTATGGCAGCTATTTTCTGATTCATGGTTTGTATTTTAAACTAACAGACCGCAAATATATTTATTCCTACCAAGTGAACGGCCAGAAATCATATGATATGAGCAATCAATTCTGAATTATACTATCTTTGTAAAGTAATATTAACACTTTATTCATATGAATCTCCTTACCAATATAGATGCAGTTCAATATGCAGGATGGATAGGAACGCCTGAGATCATTATTATTGTTATCGTTGTTGTGCTGTTATTCGGTGGCCGGAAAATACCTGAGTTAATGAGGGGAATAGGTAAAGGTGTAAAAGAATTCAGGGAAGGCATTGGTGGCGACGACGATAAAAAAGGTGAAGAGGACAAGCCAAAGTCCAAAGACAACGAAACTACCAAGTAAAAGGGTTATTACCCTACTTATTTCAGTCATTTTTTATCGCAGCAATAGTTCTGTGCCTGCCTGTGTTGATAGATAGGTGCTTGTTTGTATTTTGCTATGGGAGTCGGAAGGCAGGGTTTTCTTATTCCTTATTTCCTATTCCTTATACAATATGTTTTACTTTTTCCGCGAAGCAAAAAGTAAGGCCAGTGTCATGATCATCAGGGTGGTGACCAGCGTGCTGAGACCTATCCTTGATAAAGTGGATAAAAACCCATTAAAACTAAATACCTCGAGGAAAAACAGAGCCGCGTGATGTATAAAAACCAACACCAGCGTATATTTTAAAAAGCCGCCCGGTTTTAGTTTTGAAATGCTGGGTTCTTCATCAGTGAAAAATTCAAGGTTTTTAAAAAACAATTGCAGTATGCCGGGCCGGGCATACGCCAGCAACACTGTTGCCGCGGCATGCAATCCCAGCGTATTTCCAAAAAAATCAATGGTCAATCCGGTTAAAAATGCCAGCAGCAATAAGGCGCTTTTATTGATCTGTACCGGAAGCAACAAAATAAACAATACGTACACATAAGGATTAATATAGCCGCCAAGGTTCATATGATTCAACACCAATACCTGCACCAGTATCAATGCGATAAACCGGACCATATTTCTGATGTATAAATTACTCATTCGGACATACCATTATTTAGTTTTCAAAAGCCGAAATTAAGGTGTCGGCTTCCGGTTTCATTTTATTTTCAATGATATAAACAAATTGCAGCTTGTTAAAATCCGCACTGAATTCGATGATGGCTTCACTCAAATCCTGGTTTGAACTCTGCATGTATTCCCTGATGGTTCCGATCATGATTCCCTCGGGAAAGATCAAAGAATTACCACTCGTTACGATGCTGTCACCCGGATTAAGTTCAATATGCGACGGAATATCCACTACCAGCCCTTCTTTATAATCATGTCCGTCCCATAGTACATTTACCAGGTGGTTGTTCTTTTTAATACGGGCACTGATCCTGCTGTTTTGGTGCAACAACGACATCACATAGGCATAGTTTGATGAGGTGCCAATCACAATACCCACCACCCCTTTTGAGGAAATAACCCCCATTTCGGGAGCCATGCTATCATTTTCGCCCTTGTTGATCAATATATAGTTGTTTTGCCGGTTCACGCTGTTGCTTACCACTTTTGCCGTGCGGTAATAATAATTGCTATCCTGTTCGATAAAAACCGAGTCGGGCTGGTCTACAATAATGGGCAACTGATTTCTTAAAAAGGCATTTTCTTCAGCCAGTTTTTCATTTTCATTTTTCAGTCCGAAAAATTCGGTAATGCTACTATAGGATGAATAAATACGCCCGCTAACATTGTTTACCGTGCTAAAGGCCAATGTACTGTGATGCGAATAACTGTTGAAAAGCAGGGTAAGGGAAACGGCCTCCAGTATCACAAAAAACACAAAAAATTGGTGTTTCCATAAAAAAACAATGAGGTTACGCATCCCGAAAGGGTCTTAATTATATGATTATTTGATCAGGAATGGGAATTTCTCAAAATTCTTGAGCGCAATTCCGGTTCCTCTTGCTACTGCTCTTAAAGGATCTTCTGCCACATGAACAGATAGTTTTGTTTTTGCATGAATACGTTTATCCAGGCCCCTGAGCATGGATCCGCCACCCGCCAGGTAAATACCTGTTCTGAATATATCAGCAGACAATTCTGGGGGTGTATTTTCCAGCGCGTTTAAAACAGCTGCCTCAATTTTAGCAATTGATTTATCAAGACAACCGGCAATTTCTTTATAGTTTACCACAATTTCCTTAGGTATTCCGGTAAGCATATCCCTACCATGTACCGCATAATCATCTGGTGGATTCTCAAGTTCTGTGATTGCAGCACCAACTTCAATTTTAATACGTTCGGCTGTACGTTCGCCAATATTGATATTATGGTGTTTCCGCATATACTCTTCAATATCCGAGTTAAAATCATCACCTGCGATACGAATGGAAGTATTATTCACGATGCCTCCCAAAGCAATCACAGCAATTTCACTGGTTCCTCCACCAATATCGATGATCATGTTTCCTGTCGGCTCCAGCACGTCAATCCCAATTCCGATGGCTGCCGCCATGGGTTCATGTATCAGCCTGATCTCTTTGGCGCCAGCCTGTTCGGCTGAATCTTTTACCGCGCGTTCTTCTACTCCTGTAATGCCTGAAGGTATGCACACCACCATTCTCAAAGCCGGTGGAAACAATGTGTTTTTGATACCCACCATTTTGATCAGCTCGCGGATCATAAATTCGGCTGACTGGAAATCGGCAATAACACCATCACGCAACGGGCGGATTGTTTTTATATTTTCATGTGTTTTACCGTGCATCATCATGGCTTTTTTACCCACGGCGATGATCTTACCGGTATTTCTTTCGAGTGCCACAATGGACGGTTCGTCAACCACCACCTTATCATTATAGATAATGATGGTGTTGGCCGTGCCCAGGTCAATCGCTATTTCTTTGGTTAGAAACGAAAACAATCCCATAATCTTTATTTTGTTTTATTCTTCTGAACGAAACTACTAAAATATTCAATAAAGCCCTATAAAACAAGACTTTTAATGTTTAAAATGCCTGAAGCCCGTAAACACCATCGACATGCCATGCGTATTACAATAATCCACCGAATCGGTATCCCTGATGGAGCCTCCCGGCTGAATGACCGCTTTAATACCTGCTTTATCAGCAATTTCAACGGAGTCGGCAAAGGGGAAAAAGGCATCCGAAGCCATCACGGCACCTTCCAGGGGCAGCTTAAAAGCCCTGGCTTTATCAATGGCCTGCCGAAGGGCATCCACCCTGGAAGTCTGGCCTGTACCAGAACCCACGAGCTGCTTATTTTTCGCCAAAACGATCGTGTTTGATTTGGTATGCTTCACCAATTTATTGGCAAATAACAAATCTTCAATTTGATCTTTTGTAGGTGCCAATTGGCTTGCCGTTTTCAAATCACCCGGCTTTTCAGTTACCCTGTCCTTTTCCTGCACAAGCGCTCCATTTAATAACGAACGAAACTGATGATCGGGGAAGTTATAGGCTTTCTTTTTCAGTATGATCCTGTTTTTCTTCGATTTCAATGTTTCTAAGGCTTTGGCATCATAATCAGGTGCAATGATGATCTCAAAAAATATTTTGTTGATCTCTTCTGCCGTGGCTGCATCAATGGATTTGTTGGTCACCAGCACCCCGCCAAATGCCGAAACCGGGTCGCCGGCAAGCGCATCATTCCAGGCTTCCGTCAAATTTTCTCTTGAAGCCAGTCCGCAGGCGTTGTTATGTTTGATGATAGCAAAAGTGGTTTCCTCAAAATCGCTGATCAGGTTAATAGCAGCATCCAGGTCCAGCAGGTTGTTGTATGAAATGGCTTTGCCATGCAGTTGTTCAAAAACCTCATCCAGGTTGCCAAAATACAAGCCTTTTTGGTGTGGATTTTCGCCATACCGCAGCGTATTTTCTTTGGTCAAACTTTGTTTGAAAGCTGAAATGCTACCCGGATTCATCCAGTTGAATATCAGCGTATCGTAATGCGAGCTGACATTAAATGCCTGTGCGGCAAAGTACTTCCGGTCTTCAATCGTTGATTTTCCCTGGTTTTTATCCAGCACTTCCATCAGTTCGTCATACATGGACGAAGCGGGCACCACCAGCACATCTTTAAAATTTTTAGCTGCCGCGCGGATGAGTGAAATGCCACCGATGTCAATTTTTTCGATAATCTCGGATGCATCATCGGTATTGGCAATGGTTTCCTCAAACGGATAGAGATCAACAATCACCAGGTCGAACAAGGGAAGTTGATATTCTTCCACCTGGCTGTTATCTCCGGCATGATCCCTTCTGGCTAATATGCCGCCAAATACTTTTGGATGCAATGTTTTTACCCGGCCACCCAAAATGGAGGGATAGGAAGTAAGCGATTCGATGGTGGTGGCTTCATAGCCCTGTTGTTTGATAAAATCATAGGTGCCGCCAGTAGAATACATTTGAATACCAAGCTCATTTAATTTTTTAAGAACTTTTTCCAGTCCGGTTTTGGAATAAACTGAAATTAAAGCATTTTGTGTTTTCTTCAAAGGTTTGTGTGTTAAATTACGCGCTGATAATGGCTAAAAAAATCTATCCTGCAAAATAACATGATTTAATTAAAACTTATTATAATTTTACTACATATTTATCAG
>JAZBOW010000025.1:0-28247 GCA_036351335.1 Bacteroidales bacterium
GGTTGTTGAGGTGGTGAAGGGGTTGGGAGTAATAGTTAACCCATTTATAAAATGCATTTCATTTATTGATGAAGCACAAGCTTCTTCTACTTCCAGCTGACTGTTACAGCCCTCTGCGTTGTCATGAATTTCTATATGACCATTTGGGCTGACTAAATAATCGCATATGCTTTGTATGTCACATTCGGACAAAGTAGAATTATTGTAGATATAAAAATTACTAATTGTTAAAGCATCAATATTGTTCAGGCCTGTTAAACTAATAAGAGCTGCATTACCTTCAATTAAAAGGTCTCCTCCAATAATCATCAAATTATCAAGGCCTGTTAAACTTTCCAGATGCATATTGTTTTGAATCGAGAGGTGTCCACCAATAGAGGTTAAAATGCTTAAACCATCGAGGTTCTTTAATTCGCCATTCTTTGCATCATCATTTATAACAACATCTCCCTCTATTTCAGTGCAACCAGGATAATCAGTTTGAAAGTTGTCAATATCTTCCTGAGTGGCAAAAGTGACTCCTTCCGGCAAACACGACTGCGTGGACGTATTGGTATAAAGATATGCAGAACCGGAACCAGGTCCATTATCATCATCCTGCCAGGCACCAATCAAGGCATAGTTTCCAGATATGTCAACTGACCTGCCAAACCAATCTTCATTCTCGCCATCGGATGCAGTTAACTTTGTATCCTCTGTCCAGATTGTACCACTTCGGTGAAAAATATAAGCAGCCCCATTATTACCGTAACCAGCAGCCCCAATCGCAGCATAGTTACCTGATATGGAAACAGTATATCCGAAGTTATCAAATTCTTCACCATTGGATGCGATGATCTTTGCCTGTTCTGTCCAGTTTATACCACTTCGATGAAAGATATAAGCAGCACCTGAGTTGGAACCATCATCATCATTACCATATGCACCAATTACTGAATAGTCACCGGAAATAGAAACCGAATGGCCAAACCAATCTTCAGTTGCACCATCAGATGAGGTTATCTTCGCATGTTCCGTCCAGTTTGATTCATATCTATGAAAGATATAAGCGGAACCTGACCGAGTTCCATCAATGTCATCCCAAAGTGCACCAACTACTACATAATCTCCTGATATGGAAACTGAATTACCGAAATTGTCAAATCTAGCACCATCTGATGCAGTTAACTTTTCCTGCAGTATCCAGCTTGTTCCATTTCTGTGGTAAACAGATGCTGAGCCGGCACCATTGCCAACATCATCATCGCCAGGTGAACCAATCACTACATAATCACCATCAATTGAAACTGACCATCCAAACTCATCACTTTCAGCACCCCATGTTGCTTCTATCTTTTCTTGCTGTGTCCAGCTTGTTCCGTTTCTGTGAAATATATATACAGCACCCCGATCATTAATGATATCATCATGCAAGTAAGCACCGACAGCGGCATAATCTCCTGAGATGGAAACTGAATGGGCGAACATATCTTCGGTAGTACCATCGGATGCAGTTAATTTTGCCTGTTCTATCCAGCTTGTTCCATTTCTGTGAAAGATATAAGCAGCACCAACACCATCATCTTGCCAGATCGCACCAATCACTGCATAGTCTCCATCAATGGAAACCACATTACCAAAATGATCATCTTCGGTTGCATCAGATGGCGTTAGCTTTTGTTCAATATCCCAGTCTGCGTATAAAGTGGTGCTTAGAAAAATAACAGCAATTACAAATAGCGTTTTCATTGCAGTAGTAGTTTTAGTTCAGTCGAGTTAAAAAGAGATATAAAGATACTACCAATGCACGTTATTGTCAAGAAGATAATGTACCTCTCCTTAGCCATCTTCCCACTCGAAACCTCATCGCCAACTTGTAATCTGTAATAGGATATTCCATCAGTATACCCTTCAGCGTTCAATATAAGATGCGGTACACCTAAACCTTGATTTGGTCGATTAATTCTATTTGTTTGGATAACTTAATGCCTGTTTTGTATTAGAAATAACATGAATCTTTTTATTTATAAGATCATGATCTTAGTAACAAGCTGTACATTCCTGTTTTTTAAAATAACTAAGTAGAAACCCGATTTTAAATGAGATAATTTTATGATGTTAGATGAAACATTTCCTGTTTCTATTTCCTTCCCAGTATGAGAAAAGACGGAATATGAATTAAAGCTTACATTTCCTGGTTCTATTATGATGTCTCTACCGTTAAAATAAACCCTAGCTTCATCATAAATAGTTTGTTCTGAATCTCCGGTTAGATTAGTCTGGCCAGCAAGAATTATATCGTTTGCAAGGCTGTTATAAGCCATGTCCTTAAAAAAAAGTGTATCAGAACTGGCGTCAAGTCTAATCCATCCATAATACGTTGCACTGGACTCTGATATCCTAAGCCCCATATACCTATCTTGAAATGGAAGGTTGCAATTATGATTTGATCCAAAAATATCAAGATATAAAAGTCCCTGATCCAACCAACTTTCACTTTGTATGGTATCATTTAAACCAAAATCGATAGCGCAGCCTTCGTACCATGGAACACCCTGGTTATTAATTGAAACAAGTTGCATAACATAATATGGATATTCGGGTGCAGAAGGACTCAACCATTCTTCCCAGTAGTGAGCATAAAAATAAAAATCGTTTGTCCCGTCAGTATTAAGATCAAAATAAAAGTAATTTGTCGTATCATCTAAAATACCTGGTGTACCTTCCGGGAATGTAAGTATAGTGTCGGTTATATCAGTATAAAGAATCTGTGAATTAACGTTTAATGCAATAGTCATTAAAAAAAGTAATGTTGAAAGTAAAATATCTTTCATTAGGATAGTTTTTAAAATTATCAAAAGATAGCTTACCTCACCTTCACCATCTTGCCGTTAGCAATAGCATCACCAACTTGCAACCTGTAGTAGTAAATCCCATCTGCATACTCCTCAGCATTCCATATCAGCTGTTGTTTACCCTGTGGTTGGTCCTCTTGTGCTTGATAGACTTGCTTACCTAAATAGTCATATATCGTTAATGTGACCTTCTCAGGCTGATTCAGTTCGTATTCAATTGTCGCTGAGGTGGTGAGAGGATTTGGATATATCATCACGCTCTGCTCATTGTTGTATTCAGAAATATCATCTGTTCCCCGGGTAACCGTGAAATAATCCATCCTTTCAGTAAACCCAGCTGAGACAATGACTTTAATTTTTGAATCACCAATCGTATCTCCTGCTACCAGCATTAGCATATTTCCATTGATGCTTGCAGTAACGATATCAGGATTCTCATTTATGACCTCGAAAGTCAAGGTATCTCCGTTCATTTCCGGAACGGTATCTCCCATGATGAACTGGTAATGATCTTTCAAATCAATTGACCTGGTTTCACTCTGTATGAAATCCATATTTGCAATAACAGGACTGTACTGAATGTAATTTGTTGCAGCAAAGTCGATATAAAGATCATCATCTTCTATTGCCCTGTAAAAATGGTTTGCTTTTACATCCAGGTATTCATCAACATCACCTGAAGGCCACCTGATAATAAGCGTATCTATTTTGTCCGTATCACCTAACCCAAAGTGAACGCGTAAGTTCGCGTATGTTAGATGCCCGTTGATGGGTGTGATTTCCCTGGTTTGTGTAATATGTTTCCCATTTACAAAACACTTGGCATACATACGGGTGCCGATGGCCGAACGATTTGATATTGTCCCTTCACAGGTAAATACGATCCATGAATTATCATTTCCTTCATTCTCAAATATATTGCAATGCCCGTCATTGCTCCACGAATACCTTGTTAATAGCACGTCCAGGTCTCCATCGTTGTCATGGTCGAATAATAAAAGAGTATGTGAATCTTCGTAGGCTAACGGATGATCAAGAATATTCGTGAATCCACCATCGCCATTGTTTAAAAAGAGTATATTATAGGGAGTTGCTGAATTGTAGAATACTGGCCAGGGGATTTCATTATTCTCAACGGATACATAAAGATCAAGATCTGCATCATTGTCTATATCGCCCCAAACAGATGAAATTTTAAAAGAGTTCCTGTACATTTCATCTTCAAAGACATGCTTCGTAAATTGCATATTCCCCAAATTTTCGTAAAGTGCACTTAGCGGACCATTGATAGAATCCAATGTAAAATTCACAACATATAAATCCATATCCCCATCGTTGTCATAATCTACCCAGTTTACACACGCGTTTTCAGAAGTCGAGTCATCAACAATCACTGATGTCTCATCAAACTTTGCGAAAGTTCCATCCCCATTATTCAGAAAACAGGCATTTTTTGATATGTGTCCACCTTCATTACCGTTATAACTATACCCTCCATAAAAATCCATATCACCATCATCATCACAGTCTCCCCACGACATACCATGCAATAAAATATTTGGAGGCTCATTGAAAAGACCCAGGATTTCATATCCCAGGAAACCCCCGTTACCATCATTATAAAAGACACCTCCATTCCTGTCAATGCCAACTAAATCAAGGAAGCCATCATTGTTAAAATCTATTAATGAAGGGTATAATGTCGAATATATCAAATGATACGTATGGTTATACTGATAATTCCCGTATCCATCATTGGTAAAGAATTTCTTATCGTTGGCCGATGAGCTCGTAAAAAGATCTATATCTCCATCATTGTCAACATCACCGAATGATGTTAAATTTTTAGAACCGCTTAGGTCTGCGAGTTCGGGAATTTTTACAAAATACCCATTTCGTTCATTTTTATAAATGCTGAAAGGCCTGCTGATATAAACCCCACCATTGCTGATTAATAAATCCAGGTCTCCATCATTATCCATGTCGAAGCAGGCGCTTGAAACATGCCCGCCAGGAGTTATGGTTATTGCTCCAGTATCAACTTTTGTAAAATTGGGGAGTTGTGCAATTGCATAAAAAGGTAGTGCTAAAGTGCTTACAAGAATAAAAATTGAAGTAAATAGAAATAGTTTTTTCATGGCAGATAAGATTTTAGTTTAACAAGTATAATTGGGCAGTACAATATACAACCAAAATTAATGAATGTCAAGTAATTATCTCACCTTCACCATCTTCCCTATAGCTATCTCATCTGCTATTTGAAGCCTAAAATAGTAAATTCCATCAACAAAGTCATCAGCATTCCAAATGAGCTGCTGATTGCCTTGCGATTGATTTTCTTCTGTCTGGTAGACTTGCTTGCCTGTTTGGTTGTATATGGTTAGTATAACTTTCTTATTTTGCTTAAGCTCATACTTTATTGCAGATGAGGTTTTAAATGGGTTCGGAGAAATGATTATATCAGTTGCGAATGTTGGTCTAATATCGTCAAATCCTAGAGGTGAAGAACCAAATTCATAAGCACCCATATCGGCTGCCGCCATACCGTCACTATCTCCATCCCATATTCTTTTATTTCCAAGAATATCCATTTCAGGCAAAGGAATATTTGCATTCGAAACAGTATTAACACCATTATCAATACACATGGAATTTTCCATGAGGGCACAATCATGTTCACCAAGTGTATCAAATAAAGGATCATAATCAAAATTACCTTCCTCCTCATTTACCTCTCCGTAAATACCATCTCCCGTTAGCCCTTCAATGTCGTTATACCATAATGTAGGAACATTATCGGTGTTAGAATACAGCTGTTTACCTTCTTCTGCATCATTTAGATAAATGATGTTATTCGCAGTAAGAGGGTTACTATAAACAACAACTCCAGCCATTCCGGCAATATTATACATTCCACCACCATAGTCTATTGCCATATTGTTAATGATGGTATTGTTGAAAATATAAGGACTGGATCCTTGGTTCCAAATACCGGCACCCTTTACAGCTTCGTTTTCCCTAATCAGATTATTATATATGTTGGGATTGCTTAAAAAGCAGGCAATACCACCACCATCACTTGCATAATTATTTTGGATTATATTACTTTGAACCAGGGAACTGTTACCCGAAAGATAAATCCCCCCTCCAATTTGATTAGCTGAATTATCAGAAATTGCATTACGCAAAATATCGGGTGCAGAAAAATTGAAACAAGCTATTCCAGCTCCGCGAGACGCAGCTTCATTGTCAATTATTCTGTTATCTGAAATAATGGGACTACCATACCCACAATAAATACCGCCACCATCATGTCCGGAATAATTTTGAGTTATCAAATTATCACGAATTTCAGGATTTGAATACTCAGAATAAATACCACCGCCCCCCCAATCAGAAATGCCACTAAACGCCGTATTGTTTCTTATGGTGTTGAACCTGATGATGGGGTTCGAATGGCCAATATAAATTCCACCACCGCTGTTATCCGGGCAAGTGCCAAAGGATTTTCCATATTCAATAATGCAATATGATAGGCTGGATGCAGGCTGGGTATTCGATTCTGTATCTATAAAACGTATTCCATGCCATCCTGTTTCATGGTCGTCCGTTGAAAACCGGATACTGTCTGCAAGCGTACCATTGGCAAGTAAACAACCATAAATATTGAATTTAAAATGCCCATTAAATTTGACGGTTACACCGGCTTCAATTTCCAGTGTTTGATTTAACGGCACATTTATTTCTCCTTCAATAAGGTAAGGAGATGCCGACTTCAACCAGTTGCCGAAAACTTCACCAGCCGGAATTACAGTTTGATTAAATGCAACATTGATCAGCAGAAATAAAAAAGCAGAAATAAAGCAGATTCTTTTTTTCATGGTTTTATGTTTTAGTTAGTATAACAAGCTTAATCGAGTAGTGAAATATACGACAAAAACAGCAAAATGTCAAGAAGATAGATAAGGCTTCAGGGTAAAACTGCCTCTTTACTATGAGCACCGGGATAGGATTTTATTGTTTTTTTTCAAACAATAACAACCAACTATCAGCCATTACCAAAGGCATTACAAATGATTTGAAAGGTTTTTTGATGATTTCTTTCGAGCTGGGCAGTGAGCTTATCATGATAGGCAAGGCACTGAAGGACATACCCACTGCCTGGTAAAATTTTCCGAAACCGATACCATAAAGAAAATCTTTCACTTGCTGGTTTCTTAATTCAACACTTAAAGCCGAAAAAGCCACCACGATAAAAAGCGCTCTGATCATCATTTCAATGCCCACCATTATACCCTCTGTACTAATCCAATTGCCATCAGGATCGTTAATATCCCAGAATAAGGCTGACAGCAACACAATGATGATGAGCTGCGACCAGAATATGGGTTTTCTGAGTCTTCGGAGTGCAAATCTATACCTGTAGCCGAAAACCAGCATGTACAAACTAACAAATGACAGGCCGATGGTTACTCCCCAAAAGTTTAATAAATACAAGCCCATTGGAATAGCTATAATATGTATGATGAGCAATGTAATCGAAGTCTGCTGATCTTCTTTAATCTCAAAAAACTCTTTTGGTCTGATCTTTTCCGGTGCCAATTCGTAATTACCCGGTTCATTTCGCATCCGAACTGCTTTTCTTCCGATATATCTGCCTGCCAAAGCCGCCATAATACCAAATAAAGTATAAACTGAAAGTAAAGCGATCAATATCTGCCACCCACCGGCCTCTTTCAATCCAAACTGTTTTAACGCAAAGTTGATGATGTTGACATAGATTTGTATCAGATCAAATCCATATAAAATTAACAAGCTGACCACTTTGTGAAACAAAGCACTTGAAACGCTTAGAATTCCTGCCAGGATTAAACTGAGCACATTATTACCCAGAAGTAAAATGACCAACTCTATCACAACAGCTTCAAGCATAATTCCAGTCATCGGGCCAAGGATAATGGCACTTGGTGATACTGATTTCATAACAGCCGTAATAAGCCCCGCCCTGATGATAAGTCCCTTTTGTGGCCAAATCTGGTAAAAACCAATGAGCAGCACTGTACCGGCAAATGCCAGCATAGAACCAGCGAAAGGTAAGCGGGTATTATGCAGAAAACTGCCGATAATAATTTCAATGGACGCCCACAATCCACCTACCACAGCAGCCTTCATCCATCGGTTATCCATTTTTATTTGTTGAATTGTCTCCACTAAAACTGTTTATGGCTTTATATCTTCAGGCCTGTTTATGTTGTAAAAAAGCTGATTAGAATAAAAGGGTAGGGAAGAGTCTATTTTAATCGCTTTGAAGTGAACCTTATTAAAAAGATCGAGAAGTTTATAACGGCCTTTTTCAATAGCCGCTTCAATTTCAGGAATGATTTTTTTGGAATATATCCCACATAAAGGTTCAATTTTATTATCCCCATGCATCGCCACCACAATGTCAAAATCATGCATATTTTGAAGAAGATACTTCATGATTTCTGTATTTAAAAAAGGCATGTCGCATGAAAGAACGAAATTTTGTTCCGTTTCCGAATATTTTATTGTGGATAAAAGTCCGCCAATCGGGCCAATTTCTTTTATTTCATCTTCCACAATTGTATGACCGAATTCTTTGTAAATGTCAAGTTCATTGTTTGCGCCAATGATTATTAAATCAACCAATGGTGAAAGCACGTTAATTGCATAAGAAATTAATGGTTTGCCATTGAAATCAACCAGGCCTTTCTCCTCACCCATCCTACTACTTTTTCCTCCTGAAAGAATGAGGCCTGTCAGTTGATCTTTGTTCATAAAAAATTATTAGCTCATGGCACTTAAAGACAATATTAACCACCTATAGATACCTTTTTTGGATCGCTCGACGTACCTTTTCCACTTCCTCCACCAGGTTTTCCGGGCCCTGGCCCTCTATCCCCATTATAATATTTTAAGGCTTCAGGCATCCATTTTTGCAAATTACTGATGCGGGTTTCGTGCGAAGGGTGGGTGCTCATAAATTCCGGTGGCGACTGACCGCCACTTGCATCAGCCATTCGTTGCCAGAATGGTATGGATGCCTGTGGATTGTATCCTGCTATCGACATAAAAATCAATCCCAGATGATCAGCTTCACTTTCATGTAGCCTGCTGTAGGGCAACATGGCACCATAATATGTGCCCACGCCGTATGCCATCATCCATAATGCCTGGGTTTCTTCTGGTTTGCTCTGCAATGCAACGGACAGTGCCACACCACCATATTGTTGTAACATGCCCTGGCTCATTCGTTCATTACCATGATCAGCAATGGCATGTGCTATTTCGTGGCCCATAACCACGGCCAGACCGTCTTCATCCTGGGTAATGGGTAAAATACCCGTGTACACAACTACTTTTCCGCCGGGCATGCACCAGGCATTTACCTGGTCGTCTTCCACCAAGTTGAATTCCCAATTGAATCCATCCAGCAAATGCCCGTAGTTGTTTTCATTTAAATACTGTGTAACGGCCATTTGAATATCTTTTCCCACATTTTTTACCATAGCGGTTTGGTCCTGGTTTGAGCTCACATTCGTAGAGTCGAGAAACGCATCATATTGCGCGAAACTCATTGCGAGCAATTCGCCCTGGGGTATCATGGCCAGTTGCTTGCGGTTTGTCAGTGGCACCGTGCTGCATGAGAAAATTATAAGACTGGTAAGGAAGAAGGCGATAAACCGTAGTTTTTTCATGGTATTTGTTCTTTGGTGAATTGATTATGTCAAAAATAAACAACTATCTCCATAACTCAAAAAGCGAAAATCATTTTGAAGTGCAAAATTATAGGCTGTTTTCCACTTATCTCCAATCAGTGCTGAAACGAGCAATAGGAGTGTACTCCTTGGTTGGTGGAAATTGGTTATCAGGCCACTGATTATTTTAAAACGGTAACCGGGAGCGATCATCAACTGGGTCTGTCCTTTTAAATATTTTAAGTCCTGATTATGTAAGTAATTGATAAGTATCTGAATCGCTTCCTGACTACTTAATTTTTCATCCGCCATTTGGTAGGGATCCCATTGCTTCAAATCAAGATGATCTCCCCCATTTTTAATCTTCAGAGCCATCCAGTAAAGGCTTTCAAGGGTTCTTAAACTGGTGGTTCCCACTGCAATTACATGGTCATTTAATTTGTCTTTTAAATGTCGAAGGCTATCTATTGAAACAACTATTTGCTCCGTATGCATTTGATGATCTGCAATCGTTTCAGATGATACAGGTTTAAATGTTCCTGCTCCCACGTGCAGGGTTACTTTTACTGTTTCAACACCTTTATTTTCCAGTTCCTGTAATACCCTATCTGTAAAATGCAAGCCTGCAGTCGGGGCTGCTACCGAACCGTTGTTTTTGGCATAAATCGTCTGGTAGCGTTCTTTATCTGAAGCTACAGAATCGCGATTTAAATAAGGAGGTATGGGCACAATGCCGGATGATTCGATGATTTGAGAAAAGTTCAGATCATTTGGCTCCCAGCTAAATTCAATCAGAAATGCTTCTCCTAAGTTTTGCTTTTTTCCTGCTTTTAATACAACCTCTTCTCCATTACAATCAATCGGGATTTCAAGGATTTCTTCTTTCCAACGCTTAGCATTTCCAACAAAACATTTCCAGATTACGGATTTTGTTTGCAGAAACGCCAGTTGAAAATCGTTGGTGGGAGAAACAGGCTCCAGGCAAAATATTTCGATGGTGGCTCCCGTTTTTTTCTGAAAGATCAGTCGCGCCTGGATTACCTTTGTTTCATTAAAAACAAGCAAGCTGTTCGATGGCAGCAAATCCGGAATCTCCTTAAATTTTCTTTCTGCAGGCCATTCGCTATTAAGGAATAATAATTTTGAATCGTCCCTGTTCTCAAGCGGGAATTTCGCTATGCGGTCATCCGGTAAGGGATAATCGAAATTTTCAATCTTTATATTTTCAGGACGTAATGAATTCATTTTTGGAGAGGGCAAAAATACAACACTTCTTGTCTATTTGACAATAAATAATCTGTCTGCCCGCAATACGAAATGTCAATCCTACTATGAATGGCCTCCCGCAACAATTCTTAAGATTTTAATGTTCAGCACCAGCCATCGCCATGCTTGCCAGATCATGCACCTTCTCCAGAATAGTGTTGATTTTGTGGGCATTGGTGGATACGATTCTTCAGAATAGGGTTCATTTTTTTTGGATATATTTTTCATCTTTTTTAATGTTTTCTCGTGATATTAATGAAACGCGAAAATGCTGGATGAATCCGAATATTCTAGCATTCCAGCATTTCCTATTCGGGTAATAACCACCAAAAGGGGTATCCTTTGGCCTTGTGCAGGAACATATAATGCATGAACCATTTTAGCCAATGCCCAGCTAAACCGGCTTCGCCCATGGTATAATTCAAATCTCTTCCATATTCCGGATACTTATCCCAATCCTGCACGATCGGACTCACCGTCATAGTTGCCGCAGCGCCATTTATCATGCCATAACCTGCCGAAATAATACATGCCGCTCCCATTTTGGCCATGGATGCTTTGTGTTTCATTAAAGGCTTGCCGCTTTTTATCCACTCGATAATATTTTCGGCTACAATCTTTCCAGTTACACCCGATGGCATACCGGTACGTGGGGGCGCTGGGAAAATAGCCGTACCGCTAGGACTCGTCATGGGTTTTGATATCGAATGCGGCGGTGCAAAAGCAATACCGGCAGCAAATATATTCGCATAAATAGGATTCTGATAAGTAGATGGCCAATCATTTGCTGACCATTCTTCGAAAGGTTTTTTCGTATAATCAGCATCTACTTTCATGAAGCCGTTTGGTGCAAAAAGTTCGCTTGTAATATCATTTCCTGCCTTGTCATATGATGTGAAACCAACACCATTAAAAGCCGGGATCAGCATTGCAAAATCAAAGGTTTCTTCACCAGTTGTACCATCTAAAAGTTCATAATGGAGTTTTCCTGGCTCCACTTCTTTTACACCGGCTCTTTTCAGCCATGTGATGTTTCTTTGCTTTAAAAATGACTCGGCAAAAATGCGTGTGGAAGTGATGTAGCCACCTCTTTTAATAAAAGCACCCCCCATTCCAAAATCACCCAATTCATATTCATTGGTGATCCATTTTAATTCGGCCAGATGCGACAATTTCCTTTTTTGGATTTCAGAGGCGACATTCAGTATATACTCAAATGCAGCACCCTGGCATGTGGCTCCGGGATGCCCGACTCCTATAAGGAATTTTTGCTTTTCACCTTTTTCCATTTTCGAGAAACAAGTTTGTAACTCCTCCCAAGCATGAGCTGCATGGTCGTAAGAACAAACTGAAACGGTATTTTTTCCTGGTCCCAGACCTTTGGTCGCCGCAAAATTTAAATTGGGACCGGTGGCGTTGATCAGAAAATCGTAAGCAACCTTTTCTTTTTCGCCTACCCTATCCTGACCCGTATATTCGATACTCACAAACCCTTTTTCAATCTCCGAATCTCCTTCGGGGTGAATACTGACAGCTTTTGCTTGTTTATAAATGATACCTGCTTTCTGATAGCGTTTGTCAAGTTTAAATCGCACCTGATCAACTGTCATCCGTCCTACCCCAATCCAGATGTTTGATGGTATCCAATGATAATACGCGTTGGGCGTAACTACAATTACGTCATGTTTATTACCCAGTTTTTTCTTCAATAAAGCGGAGGCTGTATGACCCGATACACCTGCCCCTAATACAACGGTTGTTGCCATATAATTTTATGATAATTATCACAAATTTAAAAAAATGATTGAATTTTAGAGATTGTTATATAACAATCAAATGAAATCATTAATTTTGAATAAAAAGCATATATGAAGATCAAGAAACATATTCCTAATTTTATTACACTGCTAAATTTGTTTGCTGGTTTGCTTTCCATTTACTTTGGGATCATCGACGAATTGCAGTTTGCCGGATTGATGATTTTTGTAGCTGCGATTTTTGATTTTTTTGATGGATTTACAGCCCGGCTTCTAAATGCTAAGTCTGAGTTTGGGGTTCAACTAGATTCGCTGGCAGATATGGTTTCATTTGGGGTGGCTCCAGCTTTTATCCTGTTCCATACCATTGAATACTGCATTACCATAACAGGTATTTCTACATGGGCCTATTTACCTTTTATCGCGCTTATAGTGCCTTTATTTTCCGCTTTACGGTTGGCAAAATTTAATGTTGATGAAGAGCAGCAAACTTATTTTATTGGTATGCCCACACCAGCAGTAGCCATCCTGATAGCTTCTTTTCCGATCATAATCATGGTGTGTTTGGCTGATAACATAGGGCTTTATTATGATATTGTTACCAATCCGTATTTTCAGGCAGGTATAGCCGTTGTGAGTTCATTATTGATGGTGTCGAAATTGCCCATGTTTGCCCTGAAGTTTACTTCAGTAAGCTGGGCTGAAAACCAAACCAGGTATATTTTTATTATTTTATCTGTTTTTCTGATTTTCCTGCTGAAACTGGCAGCTATTCCTTTGATTATCCTGCTCTATTTGCTTATTTCTTTAGGATTCTTCCTTTTAAAGAGCAAAAAGTGAGATAAAAATAGAATGAGGAAGGAAAGTTAAAATTAAGTGTTTTTCTCTTCAACTTTTGTGAAGTCCTTTTTTCTTAGCTCAAAGTTTTGTCCAAGATAGACTTTTCTTACGTGCTTATCATCCGCAAGCTCCTCGGCAGAACCAGCTTTAAGTATAGAGCCTTCGAACATTAAATAGGCCCGGTCAACAATACTTAGGGTTTCATGCACATTGTGGTCGGTAATAAGGATACCGATGTTTTTTGTTTTAAGCTTTGAAACGATCGACTGGATGTCTTCTACGGCAATTGGGTCAACACCGGCAAAAGGTTCATCTAGTAGTATAAAATTTGGATTTACAGCCAGTGCCCTGGCAATTTCCGTTCTCCTCCTCTCGCCCCCGGAAAGTTGTATCCCTTTGCTTTTCCTGATGTGTTGCAATCCAAACTCTTCGAGTAAGGATTCCGTTCTTTCATTTTGCTCTGCCTTGCTTAATTTGGTAAACTGCATCACGGCACGCAGGTTATCTTCTATACTGAGGTGTCTGAAAACAGAAGCCTCCTGCGCCAAATACCCAATGCCAAGCTGGGCACGTTTATACATGGGCATATCGGTAATTTCTTTATCATCCAGGAAAACTTTTCCGGAAAAAGGTTTTATCAACCCGACAATCATGTAAAAGGTAGTGGTTTTACCGGCACCATTCGGGCCTAGCAGCCCGATAATCTCTCCCTGGTTCACTTCAACTGTAACCGTCTTGGCAACAGTACGCTGCCGGTATTTTTTAATAAGGTCGACTGTATGTAGCTTCATAATGTATTCAAAGGTAGCAAATAAACTACTGTTTAAAATGAAAAGTATATAGTTGCAAATATCCCAAATTTTGCGACATCCTGATTACCGGGATCGTTAAGATGTGTTAAACGCCAAATGGCGTAAATACGTAACACCTTAAATATGTTCTCAATGCCGGCACCGGTTTCCATGTATGGTTCCTTCCCTAATGACCGCAGGTTGCCCGGATATTCTGAAAAAGATAGGTTTTTATCTGACTGGGTACCATAAAGCCCCCTGAAATAAACCACTTCACGCCATTTGAGTTTCCTAATACCGGGTATCTTATTAAAGAAAAACCCGTCGAAGTGATGTGTGTAAAAGAAATTTATGTATTGATCGCTTACAAACTCATAATAATCCATCATATTTGAAGATCCCTGATCGAATAACCAGGTTTCATTACCATCATGGATTTTAAGCAAGGGATATGGTAAGGTGCCCCATATTTTGCCTGCATCAATTATAAACCTCGACCAACCTATGGTGCTTACGTTAAACCATTGCTCAATTTCAATATTTAGTTTATGATAGGTGTAATCTTTATTCTTAATTAAGGGAATTCCATAACGGTAGCCGATGGTAATAATCGGATAAGCACTCCTGATAATAGCCCGGTTAAATTTTCCGTCGATATAGGTTTCTTTGAACGAAATCCGTGTATCGAATCCGATTTCATTTGTAGTGATAGAATTTTCAAATACTGTATCGTTTCGCGATTCGGGAAAAATAACAAATTTATCATCACCGAGGGGAAAGAGTTCGCGCCTATTCAGGCTTATCGTGTTTATCAGACCGCTAAACCACTCATATTCATAGGCCATCTTATACTCCCTAACATAAGTAAGTTTATCAATGGGTCCACGGCTGAAAAACGAACTTAAAATATTATCTGTAGCCCTTGCCGTCGGGCTTAGTCCAAGCTGTTCAAGATCATATTTGTAAGATACTACTAATGACCTTCGCGGACTTTTATTGGGCAGATAAATAATCTTGGCTCCATATTTAAATAATTCATCTTTTGTACCGTATGCCACGTATGCATCCAGGTTGAGCTTTTTACTGAATTTTGTTGAAGTACGGCCACCCAGCCTGAAACGTGCACCTTCCAATGTATTGTAACTAAATAATTTAAAAAAAGGGCCTATTTCAAATTTTCCCCACGGCACATAACCGGTTACCAAGGCATACGAAACATCACGATATTTCTTAAAAAGTGGTACATTTTTTACAGAATCGATCATTTTGTAGATACCACTTTCCGTTTTTGACAAGGTTTCAGGCCTGACACTATCCCAGAAAATGTCGCCCTTCTGAGTAGAATTTGGCAATACTTTTACATCCACAGGCATCCTGAAAATTTTATTTTCTTCGGGCAAATTGAAGTCGAAATTGCTGTAGATATTTGTTTTATATCCATAAGCACCTATCACTCGATGTGTATTTTCGATGGCATTAAAATCAATAAATAACTTTTCTTTTGTTTTCAACCACAGGCTCTCATCTACCTTTAAAAACTCCTGCTCTACACCTAAGTCATTGATAAAGTTGATGTTCGCATCATCAGCTATTCGCATGCTGATATGAACAACCGCATATGATGTGTCATTTACCCACAAACCTCCGGAATAGGTTAATTCCTGTTTCCTTTTTGGCTTATACATAACATGATAACACCACTTGTCTCCTATAAAAGCACTGTCAATCAGGTAATATTTGTAATAATCGCGTCCGAAATCGGCAATGGGGCTCACGAAATTTTTCTCAAACAATTCGGTGTAATTCTCATAAATATCTACCTGCTGCGACATCTTACCAAGGAATTGCGCCATATTCGCATTATCCAGTCCTGATATCTGGGAAGCAGTAATGATCTCTTTTTTAGATGCAGGCGATTTTCTTTCATAAACTTCCGACATGGTTTCTGTAATCATCACAGGCAGGTACGACTTTCCGCTAATAGTTGATGTATCGACGTAATCCAGCATAAAATTAAAGGGCTCCATCAATTTTCTATTTAAAAAACGTTCAGATACATTGTTAGCATCCAGCTGAATTTTAGTGTATGAATCGTATTTAAACGCTTTAAAAGATTGGAACCGGTTTCGTTTTTTATACTTAATAATACTGTCCATTAGCGCATCGGCAGGATTGCCGGTATATAAGATGACCACCTCAGGCAAATTCTCATCTTTTAGTTCCAGTTCAAAATTTATGGTTTGGAATTGACCTCCTGCAACGGCTTTTACAACCTGCTTATAGCCAAGCAATGAAGCTCTTATTGAATCGTTGAGGGCATGGTTTATTTCGATGGCGTAATTCCCATCAAAATCAGTAAGCGTACCCTGGGAGGTGCTTTTAATGATGATATTCGCAAATGGTACAGGCTCGTTTGATTGCGCATCTATCACCTGCCCCATGATCTTTGTTTGCTGCGCATAAACAAAATGGGGCATCAGGACCATCAATATTCCTACCCACAAAGTGGCTGAAAATAAAAATGTCCGTGAAAAAAAGGTGCGAAAGCTGTGGCTATTTTGCAGGACTCTTTTCATTGAGTTCCTCCCAAAATTCCAACGCTCTGCGGGTATGGGGAATAACAATGCTGCCCCCCACCAGATTTGCAATACCAAACGTTTCCATTAGTTCGTCAGTTGTAGTTCCATGCTCGTAACATTGCTGCAAATGGTAGGCGATGCAATCGTCGCATCTCAACACCATTGAAGCAACAAGTCCTAACAGTTCCTTAGTTTTACTATCCAGTGTACCTTCAGCATATGCCATTGTATCGACACTAAATATTCTTTTCAGTATTTTGTTATTGGGTGCTTGCAGAATTTTATCATTCATCCGCTTTCGGTATGCATTGAACTGGTCAATTCTATTGTTTTTCATAGCCATTTATAATATACCTTCTTTTAGAATGTCGTGAAGATGGATCACCCCCATGTAAATGCCATCATCTGTTACCGGCAATTGCGTAATGTTCTTTTCACGCATGATGTTCAAAGCATCAACCACCAGTTCATCCTTTTCAATTGATTTTGGATTATGGGTCATCACATCCGCAGCTGTAAGAATTCGAAAGTCGGCATGATTTTGTATCATCCGCCTCAAGTCGCCATCTGTAATAATGCCTACCAGCTTTTCTTGATCCAGCACGGCAGCAGCACCTAGTCGTTTCGAAGAAATTTCGATGATTACTTCAGAAATTGATTCTGTTGTTTTCACCATGGGCACAAGGTTATTCACCGCCAGGTCTTCAACTCTTAAGAACATGCGTTTTCCCAACGTACCGCCAGGATGGAATTTTGCAAAATCAGAAGGGGTAAAACCTCTCAATTCCAGCAGGCTGATCGCCATGGCATCTCCCATCACCAACTGGGCAGTTGTACTTGCAGTTGGTGCCAGGTTATTCGGACAGGCTTCTTTTTCAACAGTTGTATCAATCACAAAATCTGCCTGCTTAGCAAGGTATGAATCCGTGTTTCCTAGGATGGCAATGAGTTTATTGCCCCGTGCTTTCAGCAACGGCACCAATACTTTTATTTCGGGTGTTTCACCGCTTTTCGACAACACCAATACCAGGTCATCATCACAAATGATACCCAAATCGCCATGAATGGCATCAGCCGCGTGCATAAATATAGCAGGCGTACCGGTGGAGTTAAAAGTGGCCACTATTTTTTGTGCAATGTTGGCACTTTTTCCAATTCCGGTTACAATTACCCGGCCTTTCATGTTAAATAAAAGCACCACCGCCTCAATAAAATCACTATTTATTGATCTTTGTAAATCTTTTATAGCTTTATATTCCGTTTCAATAGTGGATTTAGCTGTTTCCTGAATTTTATCTTTCTGATTCAAACTTTTTTTTATTAAAACTGTTTTATAACCGGCTTTTTATACTTATATTTGTGTAAGTAGTAACTGAGACTTTACAAGTCTCTCAATTTCAAATCCTAATACCCATATTTGACTAAGGACACTAAAGCAAAGATATGATTTATCTGACATAAATAATGGAAGTAATAGAAGACAAATACAAGCTTAAACCCATTTTAAAAACGTTTTTCGGTTTTTCAAGCTTTAAAGGCAATCAGGAAGCCATCATTACAAACCTGATGGATGGCAATGACACCTTTGTTTTAATGCCAACCGGAGGTGGTAAGTCGCTATGCTATCAGTTACCGGCTTTATTAAAGGATGGTACGGCCATTGTGGTTTCTCCTCTTATCGCTTTGATGAAGAACCAGGTAGATATGATCCGTAATTTTGGCACGCAGAACGGGATTGCACATGTGATGAACTCTTCACTTTCTAAAGCCGAATTAAACCTGGTAAGGGAAGACCTCCTTTCAGGAAAAACCAAGTTGCTGTATATGGCACCTGAATCATTGACTAAAGAAGATAATATCGAGTTTCTGCAGCAAATAGACATTTCCTTTTACGCCATTGATGAAGCACATTGCATATCAGAGTGGGGGCACGATTTCAGACCTGAATACAGAAAACTAAGACCCATTATCAACGCGATCGGTAAAAAAGTTCCTACGATTGCTCTTACAGCCACGGCCACGCTAAAAGTACAAGAAGATATTCTTAAAAACCTCGATATTGTCAATGCCAAGGTGTATAAATCCTCTTTCGACCGCACCAATTTATATTACGAAGTTCGCCCGAAGACAAAAAATGTCATCAAAGACATCATCAAATACATTAAAACGCAACCAGGCAAATCGGGTATCGTGTATTGTTTGTCAAGAAAGAAGGTGGAGGAAATTGCTGAAACGCTGGTTGTAAACGGCATCAGGGCATTGCCTTATCATGCCGGGCTGGATGCTGCCACCAGAAAGAAAAACCAGGACATGTTCCTGATGGAAGAGGTGGAAGTTATCGTGGCCACTATTGCTTTCGGTATGGGGATTGATAAACCCGATATCCGTTTCGTAATCCACCATGATATTCCGAAAAGCATTGAAGGATATTACCAGGAAACAGGCCGTGGTGGCCGCGATGGTGGCGAAGGGAACTGTGTTACTTTTTACAGCTATGATGATATTCAGAAGTTGGAGAAGTTCATGAAAGACAAACCGGTTGCTGAGCAGGAAATTGCCAAAGAATTACTTTTTGAAACAGTTTCCTATGCTGAATCCTCAGTTTGCCGACACAGACTTTTACTGCATTATTTTGGCGAATATTACCCACATGACAACTGTGGTGCCTGCGATAATTGCCTGAATCCGAAAGAAAAGTTTGAAGGTCAGGAAGATATGAAACTGGCTATTGAGGCCGTTGTTTTTACCAAGCAACAGTTTAAAGCCAAAATTATAGCTGATATACTGGCAGGCAAAAAAAGTGGCGATATAAAGGCCATCAAACTTGATAAATTAGAGATTTTCGGTTCCGGAAAAGAACACGATTCGAAATTCTGGAATATGGTGCTACGGCAATGCCTGATCCACAAACTGATTGAAAAGGAAATCGAAAATTATGGTATCTTAAAAATTACCGATGCAGGTAAAAAATTCATTGAACATCCATACAGTATCCTGATTGCCAAAGACCATGACTATGAGGGTGGCGATGATGATGACGAAATTATTACAGCAAATGGCGGCCAACGGAACAGCGGAACGGATGCCACCTTATTCGCTATGCTAAAAGATTTAAGAAAAGATATATCCAAAAAAGAGAACCTACCCCCATTCGTCATCTTTCAGGATCCATCTTTGGAGGATATGGCCATCCAGTATCCTGTTTCAGAAGAAGAACTCACGCAAATCGTGGGAGTTGGAACCGGAAAAGCAGCCAAATATGGAAAGCCTTTTATTGAGCTCATCAATCAATATGTCGAAGAAAACGAGATCACGCGGCCAAATGATATGGTGATCAAATCTGTAGTGAATAAGTCAGGTTTAAAAGTGCATATTATCAGAAGCATTGACAGGAAACTGCCGTTGAAGGACATTGCGAAAGCAAAGGATTTAACTTTAGGTGAGATGCTTACAGAAGTTGAGCGAATCGTTTCATCAGGAACCCGGCTGGATATCAACTACTATATCAATGAGTATGTTGACGAATACCACCAGGAAGAGATTTATGACTATTTCTCGGAAGCTGAAACCGACTCTATTTCAGAAGCGCTTGCCGAACTAGGCGAATCGGAATTTACAGAGGAAGAGATCAGGTTGGTCCGAATCAAGTATTTATCAGAAGTTGGTAATTAAATGAGGTATTCTTTTCCACTTCTGATTTCTCTTGTCGCGTGGTTTCTTGCCACATCATGCTACCACGAAAATCAGCCAAAAGTCGACAGGCCAGAGCAATTACTTTCAGAAAAAGAAATGATTGCCGTGTTAACTGATATTTATGTTGCCGAGGGCGCGATTTCCTATCATAGAATGAACAAAACGCTTTCCGACGAGATCAGCACACGCTATTACCAGCAAGTTTTTGACAGCTACCAAATTACCCACCGGATTTTAAAGGAAAACTTACGATATTATAATGCTACACCGGAAGTAATGGAAGATATTATGGAAGAAGTACTGGCAAACCTGAGCAAACTGCAAAGTAAAGTGATGGCCATGGAAGGTACTACGGATGATTCTACTCAGATTTTTTTGCAAGATACCTTGTCCTCATCTTATACGCCCTCATTATTGTACAATGAACAATGGTCTTTTGCCTCCCTCATCGATTCATTATTATCAGTTCCCGATACTGCTTTTTTGGATACACCGAACGATAGCGTAGACAGTGATTAAAATTAGGAATCTATCTGCCGAAAACAGCCTTCCTGTCTTCAAGATCAATTCCATCATCAAGCACAAATGCAAATTCCAGGCGGTTTTCCGATATATAGGTGCCTGTTCCATTACTCAGAAAATCATTACCGATCGGCTGTTTGTCGATAATGATCCTGTTGCCGACCACCAGCCCATCAGCGCTGCCACCCATATCAGCAAAATTATTTAGGAGCACATTGGTTGATTGTGCCGGGTTTTTTGAAATATTCACAGTATAATTAATTCTTCCGGGTTGGTCGCTCACATTCCAGGTACCGATAAACTTATCACGCGGATCGGAATAGTCCGAATCGTCTTCTATAGCGCAGGATTGAAATAAAAAAACGACAACCAGTAAAATGGTAGTGTAAAAAAGTACCGGCTTAATGTGCCACAATAAATCGAACAGTTTCAGGTAATTTTTCATTAATCAATAACCTAACAAAATACATACCATTTTCTAAACCGCTAACAGGCAATGGAAGCGTTGTCTGTCCTCCTGATATATGCATTTCTTCCGACAAAAATAATTGTTTTCCTAACATGTCATATATGCCATATTGCAGGTGCGCAGCTTCTGTTGCATTAAAACTTAAAAAACCATTCGTATTTACAGGATTCGGATGTACTGAAACATGTTCAACTATAACGTTTTTTTCAGGTGTACTTACCCAGATACCTCCGGCAGCAATCACTGCATCGGTAATATTTTCAGTTGTTGGCGGGTCGACAAACTGGTTCACAATCTGATGGTCAGGCGTAATCACAATAACTGTTGGATAAGCTGCTATTTCGTAACTTTCGAAAACGGCATTGCCACCGCCTTGTGTGCCACTGGCGCTGGGATAAGTTAAACCAAACGCATCATCAAAATTTTCAACTGCCTCGTTGTCGGATCCCCAGTTTATACCAACGAAAAATACGTTTCCCTCGTTATAACCAAATGCTTCATACGCTTGCTGAAAATGCGGAGCGTACGTCTGACAAGGTCCTCAACTGGTGGAAAAGAAGTCGATCACCACAATCTTATTCTGATCGTCAAGCAATGGAAAAAGATCGATCACAACGCCTTCTACCGTTTTTATATGAAAATCAACCGCCTCTGTCAGTGATGTTTGAGCGAATGAACTCACATATATTGAAAGAAGGATGACGAGTGTTGCAATTTTTTTCATTTGTAAGATTTTAGTGCAAATCTATTAAAATGCGGCATGTGTTCTCTTAATAAAATGTTAAATTGTTATTTATTCACAATGTCATTATATACATTGTCGGCCAGGCTGCTCGCTCCAATTCTAAAATAGGAACTTGACAACCAGCGCTCTCCGAGCAGATGTTTCAGCAGCGAATAATAGGAGATGGCATCTTTTGTGGTTGAAATGCCTCCCGCTGGTTTGATGCCAATTATTTTACCGGTAGCCTCAAAGTATTCTTTGATGGTTTCGAGCATGATGAGAAACGCTACAGGTGTGGCTGCAGGTACAATTTTCCCGGTGGAGGTTTTTATAAAATCCGCCCCGGCATTAATGGCAATTTCACTGGCTTTCCTGATCATCTCGACCGATTTCAACTCCCCGGTTTCAAGGATCACCTTCAAATGGGCTTCACCACAAGCTTCTTTAATCAATCTTACTTCATCAAAAACAAAGTCTGCATCACCTTCGATAAGCCTTCCCCTCGAAATCACCATATCAATCTCATCGGCACCATGATCCACGGCATATTTTACCTCGTCAATACGCGCTGTTAGAGGTGACTGGCCGCTTGGAAAAGCACCGGCCACACAGGCGGTTTTAATATCCGTGCCTTTTAAGGCCTGGTGCACTGTTTTCGCGAATACGGGATACACACACACAGCCGCTACATTAGGTATGCCTTTTACGCCGCTGAAATAGGAAGTGGCCTGCTGGCAAAGGGTTTCTACTTTCTGAAATGTGTCGTCACCGTTTAATGTGGTCAGATCAATACATCCAAGTATTTGCTTCAATACCTGATGCCTGTCAATTTCCGTTTTCCCAGCTTCAATTATCTTCTTGGCCTTAAGCTCCAATTCTGGTAGTGAATATTTATACTCTGAAAAGCTGTACATATCTTTTTTTGTACAAAGCTATAAATAAAAAAGGTCGTAAAAGCGACCTCTTCTTAACAGCGGGGATCGGTTGCGAGCCCGGTAATAGGAAAATATTCATCGCTAAAACCAATTTTAATCCTGCGTTCATAGCACCAAACCCGACGTTCATGCATTTTTCCCCAGCATTCATTGATCTGTCTTATTTTCACCCTTCAGTTGTTATAAATTTATCTTGTGAAAATAAACCAAAACAGACCGGTTTTTTACCGGTCTGTCAAAAAAGTTTGGCAACTCACTATTCTTTACTTCACAATCAGTTTTTTAATCTGATATAAATGATTACTAAACTGAATTTTCACCATATAAACACCGCTTATTAAGTCCGTAATATCTACTTCAAAATTGTCATTTGAAAGTTCCTTGGTTTTCACTACCTGACCTGCACTATTTATGATTAAACAGCTTTCAGCCTTATCTATATTATAAAGCTTAATATTTAGTTTATTACCAGTTACTGGATTTGGGTAGACTGAAAAGCCCTGTTCTTTCACATCATCAATTCCTGTAATAATACTAAATACTATATCATAACTTACTAATTCTAAATCGGGCACAATTGAATTAGTTACGCTAAGTTGATATATGCCCTGATCTAATATCGAAATGCTTTCAATGTTTAATGTATTTGAAGTTTGACCAGCAAGGACGACGTTATCTTTATACCACTGATAATTATTATTAACTCCAGAAACTTCAAGGGTATATGAAATAGATTCTCCTTCAACAACTTCAAATATGGTATCATTCCCAAATTTTGCCTGTGGAGCGTACCAAAAAGCAGTAATATTATTATCCATAAAAGGTTCAATACTTCCAAATTGTAAACTATTTTCATGAATAGTAAAAATATCAAATGTATTATCAAACAAGGAAATTGGTAATTGTGCAATTTGATTATTGTGAATAAATACACTATCAGGTTCCAGGTTACCAAAAGATTCAGGTATACCAGTCAGACTATTGCCGTTTGCCGAAAAAAGGTCTAGTAATAACAGCTCTCCAATTGATTCCGGGAGTTCTGTAAGATTATTTGCTCCAATATCCAATATCTTGAGGGTGTTCAGGTTTCCAAAATCTTCAGCTAAAAAGTCTAGTTGATTATCGTATAGAAACAATTTCTCAATTGTTGCCAGATTAGTAAAAGAAACAGGGAGTTCTGAGAGGTTATTTCCCTCCAACCTTAAAAAGTTTAAATCATCCAAATTACCAAAAGACTCGGGTAGTTCAGCAATTTGGTTACCCCTGGCCCATAAACTATCAAGCGTTTGAAGGTCACCAAAGCTCTCAGGCAAACTAACTAACTGATTGTTCTCCATAAATAGTCTGGAAAGGTTATCAAGGTCGCCAAAACTTTCAGGTAGGGTAGTCAGTTGGTTATTATCAAGGCTAAGATAATTCAAACTCTCCATACCTCCAAATCCTAATGGAAGTTCCGTTAAATTATTACCCCACAAAAAACAACTTTCAACAGAGGATAAATTCCCAAAACTCTCGGGCAAGCTGTTCAACCCAGAGCTTCCAAGTGCAAGCCATTCCAGGTTGATCAGATTACCGAATGATTCGGGCAGACTACCCAAAGGCGTATCCATCAGACCCAAATGTAGCTCTCTTAAATTTAGAAGGTTTCCTATCGATTCAGGAACGGATGTTAGTGAATTCCATCCCAGCCAAAATTCCTCCAAGGCTGATAAATTTCCGATTGACTCCGGTATTGATGTGATTGAATTTGATTCTAACCACAATGTTTCGAGTGCAGTAAGATCACCTATGGATGCTGGCAAATCGCCGGTCACACCCATTGATTGCAGGTGCAAATCAGTAACACGAGCACCAGTGGTTGTCACTCCGAACCATTCGCTTACAGGCCCTTCCAGCCAAAAATCGTTGTAAACCCAATTGGATCCATTGCAGTTATTGTATAAATCAACTAATGCCAGAGAGTCGGAATCTAAAATAACAGGCTGATCGATAATAACTACAGCTGTGTTTGATGCAGCCGACTCGCCTTCATTATAAACTGCTGTCACATAATAACTATACGTTCCATTAATCAGGTTTTGATCTACAAAAGATGTACTTGATGAAACATTGTCATTTATTTGTTCATCATTCCGATAAACGTTATAACCCAATAAATCGTTTATTTCTTTCTTACCAGAACTTTCAATCAAAATTTGGATATTCCAGTTCAGAGGACCATCAAACCATACATTATTTTCCCTGTATAAATTTCCATAGCCTGAAATGGCAGGACCTGCATCACAACCCATCACTTCTCCGCCATCAGGCATATCAATATTTAAACCAGCCCAAAGTTGTGTGCTGGCATCAATAGTAATGGGAGTGTCAAGGGTAATTTCTGTCCAGCTATTAACATTAAAAACCGGCACATCCTGACTATAAATTTCTGTAAAATCACTCCCAGTCCATATTTTTAGTTTAATTGTGGGTATAGAACTAGCTACAAAAAATCGCATTTTTGTGATGGTCCAGCCATCATAATCTGTTATATGAATGGGATCCCATTTTGCCACAAAGTCGAATACGGTGGGTTGAATCCAATTTCCAAAACCGGTATAATTCTCACCACTATCCCAATGAAGGTATGCTGAGTCTCCAGTAGCAGGTGCCATCCAAAAAAGATTTACATCATTTTCAGTCACTACTACAGCAGTTAAATCTTGAGGTGGGTTTAAGTCTTTTGAACCAAAATCAGTTTGACCAAATGTTGTAGCAACCAGCAATAATAGCCCAACAAATATGAGTAGGCCAATGATTAATGTTTTTTTGTTAAACTTCTCCATTATTTTTTTGTTTAAATATTTCAATAGTACTGATGTGATTTCTGGTAAAAGTAATACCCCAAATAATATTAACAGTCTCATCTTATCAATTGAGACAATAATTATTTTCATTATGTGTCTTTATACATCGGTTGAGACTATTTTATAAAGCTACAAAATCGTTTCTTACTATTTTCACGCTCCTTTACTGAAATAACCAAAGTTGAAAATAGATTAAAAGTTAATGAAGATAGATTTAAAATAAAACTTTCATAGATAAGGAATAGTCACTTTCATCAAATAATGTAACAGTTGGTTTATTCAATAAATACTTTGAAAAACATGTTTAACAAGCTTTCCTTAAATAAATTAGGTTAAATTTGTTCATCTCATTTCAATTAAAAAAGAATACATATGTATCTATGAATCAGATTGTTCAAACAATATTATACTTAGGTGCTATTCAGGGATTTTTACTGAGTATATTTTTGTTTTCCATAAAGATGAATATTATTTCAAATAGATTATTAGGTTTCTTAACGCTAATATGGGGTATTATAATTGCAGCATTTGCCCTGCAAGCAGAGGGAATGTATGTTCAATTTCCTCACCTGCTTAAAGTATTTGACCAACTCCTCTTTTTTATTTTCCCGCTTTTATATTTGCAGGTAAAATATTTAATTTCTAATTATAAACAATTTAGTCCCAAAGATCTGTTTCACTTCATGCCCTGGTTGATTATCGTATTGCTTAACTCGGACTTTTATTTAAGTAGTGGTGAAGAAAAATTCTTATTGCTCGATAATTTAAATTTGTACCATAAAATCCTTGATATGGTCAGCAGTGAAATAATTGCCATTCAAGGAGTTATTTATTCAATTATTGCTTTAAGGCTACTCTCTAAATATGAACAAAAGATAAAAAATTACCTGTCAAACATTGATAAGATAATCCTTAGGATTCAATATCTGGGAATATCCCTAAGCCTATTTGCCTGGATAATTGGTATTGTAGGTATTCATCTCGAATTCTTCAATATTGATATAAAAGTTGACCTTTTTATTTTTGTATACCTAACGCTTGTGTTGATTATATATGTAATTAGTTATTCAGCTATTAAATCGCCCGAGATTTATAAACTTGATAAAAAACAATTACATTTTGGGCTTAGTAGTATTCAACAAAAACAAGTCTTAGGTAGAAACAAACCTATTTCGAAGGATGCTATTTCTGAAATTCAAGACGAAAAAACAATTGAAGGACTGGAAGACCCTATCATTGAAGAAATAAACACTAAACTCCTTCATTATTTTGAAGAAGAAAAACCTTATTTAAATCCAGAGCTTAGCCTTCAGGACCTTGCTGATGATCTGGATGTTAAACGACATCAATTGTCGAATACCATTAACCAGAAACACCAAAAAAACTTTTATGAGTTTGTAAATCAATATAGGGTTGAAGATGTTAAAATTAGAATGACGGATCCTCAAAATAAGCATTTAAAATTGATCAGCCTAGCCTATGATGCTGGATTCAATTCTAAGGCCAGCTTCAACAGGATTTTTAAGCAGTTCACAAATATGACCCCATCACAGTTTATTATGAACAAACATAACAGTAGATGAACTTTCTGGATTAACAGCCTAGCTTCCATTAATTATTGTATTGATAATATGGTTTGAACATTTAATGTATAATCCTTACAAAGATTACCATCTTTTAAAGAATAGAGAATATAGACAAAATGCATATCGGAGACTTTGATTAAACAAAAAAATCCGTAAAAGCAGCTTTCTTAGTTGCGGAGATCGGATTAACGCCCTTCGATCTTTGATCACAAAAAAGAGGCTGAACCAATTTTAATCCAGCGTTCATAGCACCAAACCCGGCGTTCATACATTTTTCCCCAGCGTTCAGGTATTTCACTCATAAAGGGTAATAGGATTCAGTAACTTAGCTTAAAAATTACAAAACCCTGAAAGCCATGAATAAACTATTCTTGACAATTTCGATTATTCTGGGCGCAATCTCCTTAAAAGCACCATATGGTTGTACCTGTCTGCAGGCAACAACTCCTCAACATATAAGATTCTTAAAAACTAAGAATTCCAAATTTTAAGTTCCTTCCGATGTCGGAATAATCAGCTTTCGAAAAGGAAGATGATGGAATCGGCCGGGATGAAGCGATGCATATCCAGCAATCACAAAATAAAGATCATCGCTCGATGTCGACTGATATAACCCTGCAAAGGATAAATGCCCTTAATAAGAAGTTGAAAAGGAAGATTACGCTTGATATCATCGACCTGAAAGA
>JAZBOW010000026.1:0-3817 GCA_036351335.1 Bacteroidales bacterium
TAACGCTCAATCCAAATCAAAATCACATTGAAGTATTTCTTACAGTGCTGAATTTTATTCAACCGGATAAAAATCAGTATGCGTTTTTCCTTGAAAACTATGACAGTACCTGGCGTTATAATGGCACAATAGCCCAGGCCGAATATTTTGACCTGTCCGCCGGAACCTACCGTTTTTATTATAAAGGAGCAAATAATGACGGTATATGGAACAATGCATCTGTGCCGCTGACGATCACAATAAAGCCGCGTTTATATCAAACTAATGTGTTTTATTTGTTGCTCGCTTCACTTATTATTTTGCTCGGATTATCTTACTTTCTATACAGATGGCATATTCAAAAGCAGAATGAGAAACAGAAGCATTTGATGCGCTATAGCCAATCCAACCTGGATGAGAAAGAGGCGAAAAAGATCAATGACAGGTTAAAGGTAAGACTGGAAAATGATAAACTCTTTCTCGAAGCAGATCTTTCTTTGCATAAATTAGCGAAAGTTATCGATACAAAACCCCACTATCTTTCACAAGTGATCAACCAGTTCCATCATCGTAATTTCCACGAATTTGTGAACATGTACCGAATTGAAGTGGCGAAAACTTTATTGACCGAAACACGACTTAAAATTGAAGCCATTGCTTATGACTCAGGTTTCAATTCTATTTCTACATTTAATGTCGCATTCAAAAAAGAAACAGGTTTAACTCCTTCAGAATTTAAGAAGTCTATCGACTAGCATATCCAATTTTCATGCTAAAATTACCGGATTTATAAATTCGAAAGAAATTTCAGGGAATTTATATCACTAATGATCAGCGCGTTATATTAAATCGTCTTCGAATTTATAAATGATAAAGTAAAAAGCACTTCACCCTTCTAAATTTGAATTTAAAATAGCTACATGCTAAAGAGATTCATTTTCGTACTTTTTATTTTATGGGGTTCATATGTTTTTTCACAGGATTTAGGAAATCTGAAACATCAAAAGCCTTTTAATGTATCGGGCAGCGCCATGCTTTCGCTCAACTATTATGAATCGTCAAATGCTATTCAAACCTATCAACCTTTTTCATATCTCGTTGCTGTGAATGTAACGCCGGCAATTTATGGTTTTAGTGTACCGCTTTCATTTACTTACACTAAAATGAATAAAAGCTTTAACCATCCCTTTTATCGCTTTGGATTGAGCCCAACCTACAAATGGGTCACATTGCATCTTGGACACAGGAGTACCAATTTTTCAAGATTTACCGTCTCTGGTCAGAAATCATTTGGTGTGGGAATTGAACTCACACCGGGGAAATTCAGATTCGCCTTTTTGTATGGTAAATTTAAAAAGGACAATGCTTATAAAACCATATATGATGATGAACTGGAGCAGGATGAATATACGCTGAAAGGTTATGCCGTGAAGATTGGTGTAGGTTCACAAAAAAATTATTTCGACCTGGTGTTTATGCATATCGCTGATAATACGGATGATTTTAGCGATACTTCCTTGCAAATACATCCCGAATCAAATGTGGTGGTTTCGGCAATTACACAGCTTTCAATAGCGAAAAATTTGAAATTCAATGCCGAAATAGCTGCCAGCGTATTCACGCAAAACATGTTTGCTACTGAATATGATATGGATGACCTTCCAAAGCTTGTGAGAAATATGAGTGATTATTTGAATATCAATACATCTACTTCCCTGGCGCTGGCTACTGATGTGGGCCTTGAGTATAAACTGAAGAAATTCTCTGCTGGCGTGCAATACCAACGCATTGATCCGGGATACAAATCTCTTGGCACCAACTATATACGAAATGACTTTGAACAATACGCCTTAAAAAGCAGCTATAAATTTAAAATAGGCCATATAAATGGGAGCGTCGGCTTGATGAGAGACAATTTAAAAAACACCAAATTGTCGCAAGCCAACCGACTTACTTATACACTCGGTGTAGCACTTACGCCCCCGGGTGTGTTTAGTGTTACAGCCAATTACAGCAATTTCAGTACCAAGCAAACGGAAGGAAGGGTACCGTTAAATGATACCATCAGGTTATTCCAGGTAAATAAAAACATTTCGGTAATGCCTCAATTACGGTTCGTAAACAGTAAATCGTCAAATATTATTATGGCAAATTATACCTATGCCAATTTGGTTGATAAAAACAGCTTTGCCGAATATGCCGTGCCTGTTGTTTCCAATACAGCATTTTTGCAATATATGTATAGTGTTGCTGAAACTGGATTGGGTATATCGGCCAATATAAACTACACTGATTTTAAAACTGCTTTATCGCGAATTACAAACATTGGGCCTACGGTTGGGGCAAATAAAACGATGTTGAAAAAGAAAGGAACAGCGCAATTGAGTCTTACATATTTGCGTAGCAATAACAATTCGGTAAAGGGAAATATATATTCGGCCCGTGTAGGTTATAATTATAAGATTTCAAAAAGTCAACAGATTAAGTTCAGTTATTTTTTCACTAAAAGTAAATATCCTGAGGATGCTACAGTAGTTGGTTACAACAATTCGCGTGGTGTGTTAGCATATGTGTATAAATTCTAAAAAACAGAAAAATGAAAAACATTTTTAAAAAGCTCATCCTGTTATGTCTTATTTTAGGAAGCAATTATGTCTTTTCTCAAAATAATCTCGTGACTATTTCAGTTAATGTGTTGCCACCTTATACTCCCTATATCTCTGATTATCTTGAAAATCCTAGCAAGGTGATCATTACGCTGTATTTGCAAAGTGCAACTATCTCTGAAATGGATATTTATTTACATGGCAGCTTAACCGGTGAATCAGGAATTCATGTGTACACCGACCCGGACTATAAACCCGGCATACCCATCAGCCTTCAGAACAACATGCCCTATACGCTTTCTGCCGATGATATGGCCGGCATGTATAGCATGAGCAATGTCATCTTCGATGGGATTTCTCCCCAGGAGGTGATGACCAATGGTGCGTTGCCCGAAGACTATTATCAAATCTGTATACGTGCTTTTAATTTTGATACAGACGAGCCCGTATCGGCAGAGACACCAAGTGGCTGTAGTGCACCATTTTTAATTACTAATTTGGAGCCTCCGATGTTTACATCACCTTTTTGTCCAGATGAAATTCAGGCTGAAATTCCACAGAATGTATATATCAACTGGACCATACCCATGGGAGCTAACCCATCCATGATCTCTTATTTTTTTAGAATGATTGAAATACCCGATAATTCGGGAATTGACCCGGTTGATGCACTGAATGATAATAATTATGCATCTGTTTATGAAGAAGAATTAAATACCAATTCATTGCTGTTGACAAGTGATAAAGTGCAACTGGTGCCCGGTAATATCTACGCATTTTTTGTACAGGCAATTTCACTCGACCAGTTATATTATTTTAATAACGATGGCGTAAGCGAGGCTTGTTGGTTTAAGTATAATGGCGATTCTGAAATTATTGGAGATACGATTGATACAAATTTTGATATTTCAGATTTTATTGATCAGTTCGAATTGATTCCAAGTACAAAGGTTAGTGGCAGGTTGTTCTATAAGGTGCCGGAATCCGGTGCAACTCCCACGTCATATACACCTCCTGATCAACAAACAACAACAGAGAATCAGCAGATTCCTGCGGAAAATCAAGGATTTGGCTATTCTGAAATAAACACAACAGCCATTGGATACACCGGAAATGCAAATTATAATCAAATTGGATTTGTGAATACGGATGATTTGTCCCTCGTTCAGGGTATAACCGGAGCACCGCCATTTGGACGGGGTACATTGCATAAAAGCACGGAAAGTATGGAA
>JAZBOW010000027.1:0-5225 GCA_036351335.1 Bacteroidales bacterium
TGAAGCGATGATCAGTAGAACAATATTTGTAAAGTAAATATTCTTTTTTTGTTTTGATGTCATTGTTCTTCTTGTAAACCGCTGGTAAATTAAAAAAAGTAATGGACCACCCAGTAAAATCAAAAACAAAGGATGCCTGAAAAATTTGTAAGAAAATTGTTTTGAAGGTTTGCTGTTTTGGAATTCTTCTACCGTCATAGTCCATACATCACCATCGCCACGTTTATCAAGGTTACCAACGGTTTGGTGGTGATTTTGATGACTGTCGGTCCATTTGTGGTAAGGTGTAAACACAAGGATGCCACATGCTTTACCCACCATTACATTTAGTTTTTTATTTTTAAAAAATGATCCATGACCACAATCGTGGAAAATGATAAAGATCCTGGTTAACAATCCTGATGCAATAATCATAAGTGGTATGGTTATCCAATAGGAAATATTTATAGAATAGATGATAGCAACCCAAATGAGAATATAAGAACCAACCGAATTAATAATTTGCCAGACACTTCTCGACATTCGGGGTTTGTTATACTTCGAAATGATGGAATGCCAGGATTTGGAAGTTTCGGTGGATGTTGTTGTTTGCATGTGAAATGCTTGAATTTATAAATCGCTTTAGTATAAACGTATGAGAATACGCAATATTTTGTTATGTAAAGATAGTTAATATTTAGATCAAGCTGCAGGGCTGTAGGCAGCAGTCGCCATTCATTTCGGATTCTGGGAATTAGGTTGAGAAATCTTCTTATTGAAAGGGGGATTTATCTCTTTGCACGAAATGACGCAATATCCGGAACTATTTTTTGGCCTCCGGAACAATCTTCAACTTCACATCTTCTCCGTTTCGTTTTACGATAATTTCTATTTCAACATCCGGTTTAAGCTCATTCAGAATGTTCATAAAATCGTAAATATTATTGGTTTCTTTACCGTTCAGTCCAATAATAATATCACCGGCCAACAGCTTCGCCTTTTCTGCAGGTCCGCCCGGACGAACTCCCTGGATGGCCACGCCAGGCTCATCGCTGCCCGCATAAGCCGGAATGGTTCCAAGCGACACGGATAAGGCTCCTTTACTGCTTTTGCGAAACTTTACCTTGACCTGCTGGTAGGTTAATGCCTGCTCAGGTTTCATCAATTCTTTCATGATCAGGGATGAAAATTTAACCACCCGGTGCATGTCTTCAAAATTGATCAACTCCACATCATCTTTATCCGTATGATAGTCGCTGTGAATCCCGGAAAAGAAACTGATGGTGGGTATTCCTTTCAGGTAAAAAGAAGTGGCATCAGTTGGTAAGTAAGGATCATTGGATAAAGCCAGGTTAAATCCGGCAACAATATTTTTCTTTTCGATGATACTTTTCCATTCTTCGGCGGAACCCAAACCCTGGATTTCCAGCTTATTATTTTGAACACGGCCCACCATATCAAAGTTAAGGTATGCTTTTACTTTTTCAGCCGGAACCGGTAAGTTTAAGGCAAAAGAATTGGAGCCGAGCAGCCCAAGCTCTTCGCCCGACCACAGGCAAAATACAAGATTATGTGTGATGGCCTCGGGGTTCTCCTTTTTGAGTCCTGCAAAATATTCTGCAAGCTCTATTACAGCCACGGTGCCTGATCCATTATCGTCAGCACCATTATGAACCTGTTTTTTGTTTTCGCCCATCGCCCTTGAATTGGTTTCGCCAAATCCAAGATGATCGTAATGAGCGCCGATAAAAATATAATCAGCCTCAGGATTTTCGGAAGGGACCATGGCAACGATGTTATTGTCCTGGCTGATGACCCTTTCTACGTTGGTTTTAAGACTGGCCTTCACCTCTGTCTCAAAAAGATGTTCCAAACCTTTGGCATCGCCATCTTTCAGCTTATCTTTCAATCCTTCGATGGTTTCATTGTTTCCACTCAATATTTTATTCGCCAGGTCTTCTGTAATGGCAACGGAAATAATTCCCGAAGTACCTACTACTTCATGGTTTTTGCTTTTTTCAACCCTTGATGAAACCAGCAGAACCGCTTTTGCACCATTTTGCCTGGCAATCATCTGCTTGTAACCACTGGCAATGTTTCGTTCAAATAACTTTTCTTTTTCTTCATCAAGTTCATCAGGAATGCCTGACAATACCATAACAATTTTATCTGTTACATCCAGCGAACTGTAAGAGTCATATTCATAATCTTTACCGTCATTCACTTTGATTCCATAACCAGCAAAAACGATATTTGCTTCTGCCGAGCCACTTTCGGTGGAAGGTAAAGGTTTAAAGTCTTTGAATAATGTATAATCTTTATCAGCGATTTTCAGGCTGTTATCCTTTTCGTTAATCTTGACTTCTGCCACAAAATCAAAAGGAAAGTTATAATCTTTGTTGTCAGCTAAAGGATCCAGCCCCTGGTTCTCAAATATGGCCGAAATATAATCAGCGGCAAGCTGTATGCCCTGGGAACCGGTCATGCGTCCTTCCAGCTCATCGGAAGCAATATAGGTGAGTTTTTCCTGCAATTCAGGCTCACTTATGGTAGGCGTAAAAATAATATTTAAACTTCCTTGTGCATTTTTCCGGTAAGGTGCACTTGCCAGTTGTTCTCTGGCATAGGCATCATCCCAATTGGCGATAAAAAGTTGTGCTTTGCCATTTCCGGTGCGGCTTGAGGTCCAAACCATTTTTTTTCCATCGGGAGAAAACACCGGCAATCCGTCAAAACCTTCTTTAAAAGAAACCCTTACCGGCTCTTTTAATCCTTCCACATCGGTCATATAAATTTCAAAATTTGAATAACCCAGTTTATTAGCTGCCCATACAATATAATCACCCGAAGGATGATAGTAGGGAGCCCAGCTCAAACATCCAAAATCAGTCAGTCTTTTTTCTTCTGTCCCATCAATATTAATGGTATAAACATCTGCAGCATGTCCGTCTTCGCTAAACCTTCTGAATATTACCCTTTTTCCGTCAGGCGAAAAGAAAGGTCCTCCGTCATAACCGGGAGTATCTGTCAGTTGTCTTTTGCCTGATCCATCAGCAGTCATGATATACAGATCACAGAAATAAGATGCATCCACTTCCAGTTTTTGTTTTTCTTCTTTGGAAAGTTTCCGGTTATAAACATCTTTGTTGGTGCTGTAAACAATCAGTTTTCCATCAGGTGAATAGGAGCCTTCAGCGTCGTATCCTTCAGCCTCTGTCAATTGCTTAATATCCGAACCATCCCTGTTGGCTGAAAAAATATCCATGGTGGTTTCATAGTCCCATGAATATCTTCTTTTTTCTCCGGATTCCCTGAAATCAAGCTCTTCTTGTTGTTTTTTTCGTGCATCCGGATCCAGGTGGCTGGAGCTATACATAATCCTGTCGCCATTCCATTGAAAGAATGCACAGGTTGTTTTGCCATGTCCGGGAGAGACCCGGTTAATATCACCGGTTTCAAAATCAAGAATATAAATTTGATAAAAAGGATTGTCAGCTTCTCGTTCACTCTGAAAAATCATGTAGCGGCCATCATCTGAAAAATAGCCTTCGCCAGATCGGTTTCCTTCATAAATTAACTGACGTGTATTTTTTAAAAATTTGGATTCAAGGTTTTCAGTTTCCTGTGAAAACAGGTATGTTGATAATAATAATCCTAAAAGTATAAATGAAAATTTTCTCATGTTTAATTATTTTGAACAATGTAACACCAAAGATTTAATATTGTTGATGTAAATTAACAAATCGGCAAAATTAGGGAATTTCGGTAATAGATTGATTATTTAATCAGAATTACTTATTTCAATTCCGGGCCAAAAAATTAAATGAATTAAATTGATTATTTTTAAGAAAAAATTGCCTTATGAAAATGATTAAATTGATTTATAAAAAGTGGATTTCCGTATTTGCAATATTTTTGTTTGTCGGAATCAGTGCATTGCAATCACAAAATTATGTTACTACCTATGCCGGTACTGGAAGTATTGGATTTGTGAATGGTGATACAAGCATTGCCAGTTTTAACAGGCCTTTTGGGATTTGTCTTGATGCTGAAGGGAATGTTTATATTGCAGATGCCTATAATCACTGTATTCGAAAGATCAGCACGAATGGCGAAGTTTCAACCTACGCCGGAACCGGTTCCGCCGGGTACCAGGATGGAGGAGCCAGCATTGCAAAATTCAACCAGCCCATCAACATTTGCATGGATGATGAAGGTAATATGTATGTTTCGGATTTTATCAACCAAAGAATCCGCAAGATCTCTAATAATATGCTCGTAACCACCATTGCTGGCAGTGGTGTAGCCGGACATGCCAATGGATTTACCACCGAGGCGATGTTTAATTATCCGCGGGGCATTTGCCGGGATGATAATGGGAATTTATACATCGGTGATAGCTGGAACCATCGTATCAGGAAAATTTCGGTGGAAGGTATCGTTAGTGACTGGGCTGGTGGTGGAGATGTGATTGGTGTGCAAAGTGTGGGTGATTATGTTGATGCCAGTGATACGGCTGCACGGTTTTATACACCTTGTGAAGTTTCTATTGATCAATGGAATAACATATATGTTGCAGATGCCTATAATCATAGAATTCGAAAAATTGATGCAGACAGAATGGTGACGACGGTTGCCGGAAATAGTGGCTTTGGTCCCGATGGTGGAGGTTTTTTAAACGGACCTGGCGAAATTGCTGAGTTTGACGTACCCACTGCTGTTCATATTGCACCCGATGGAAATATATTTGTAGGGGATGGCTCAAACCAGGTGATGCGAAGAATTAATCTGGAGAATTATGTGTCTACTTTTGCCGGAACGGGAGAAGCTGGTTTTTTGGATGGTGTGGATTCACTGGCTATGTTTGACTTCCCGCGTGGTAGTGTGATGGACGTGAACCTCAACAGGTTATACGTTGTGGATTATAATAATCACGCCATTCGAATTATTCATTTGGATGCTTATGTGGGAGAGCATGAAGTTTTTTCTTCCGCCTATCAAGTTCGGGTTTTTCCGAATCCAAGCTCAGGAAAGTTTATGATTGGGTTTTCTGAAGCCATTGATAATTATAGTATCCAGGTAATTAATTTGTTGGGAAAGGTGGTTTTTGAAGAGAATAAGTTGGTAGAAAATTATTTGGAGATTGATATTTCATGTGAAGACGATGGGGTATATTTTATTAAAATAGCCAAAGGTGAAGATTTAATTGCTGTGAAAAAGATGATTTTGGATAAGGTGCATTAAAA
>JAZBOW010000028.1:0-3654 GCA_036351335.1 Bacteroidales bacterium
CTCAGGTGCGTTTATACCGATACGAGTTTGCGTACCTGGCGCGTCCAGAACTGTTATGTGGATATTGTCGTTGATGATTATTGTTTCGCCGACCTTCCGTGTAAGTATTAACATCTTGGCTCCTTGCTTATTGGTATTTAGGATATAGCTTTTATGAGAATGTAGAAAAACCCGATAACTACTGCCCATGCAGTTACTTCTATCATTATTGTTTCCTTTTGACTGTCTTTATTCCTTTTCATCTCTACTCTCCTTGTATGGGGAGTGAAGATGCTACAGATAAAGCGGGTTTATATCTGTAGGACAATGCCTACAAATGCTGTAGGACTGAGGGTCAGCTTCCGGCCATGAACGCTCGGTCAGAATTCTGACACAGCACCTAAATATTATCGGATTTAAGCATTCATATACTGCATCAGTAACCAGGCTAAATGTAAAAAAGCGGACACTCAACGACTGGGCTCACTGGAGCGCGAGCATAGCGAGCGTGTCCAGTGAGCCCTTGGTTATGAGTGAATTATCTCATTCTTTATGACGAAGACTCGCGTACCTAAGCTACCACTTAAATCCTTTACCGATCTTTATATCTGGGATACCATGCTTGTTTGTACCTGGATTTACTTTAATTGGTACATCCACTTTTACATCGACTTTGGGAAGTTATTTCTTGAATGCTTCAGCTTGATCTTTGAAATTGTTGTATAAGCTGTTCTTCCCACCCAAAGGGTCTTTTTCCATATCGATGATGTCGATATAAAATGCCTTCTCCGGAATAGTGACACCGAGATACTCAGAGGTAAACTTTACTGCGAGTTCGTTGATTCCTCCTAAAATTGCTTGAGTGGTAACTTCGGTATTATTTTCGAAACATTTAACTGAATCCTTAGCCTCATCTGCTACAGTATCTTCCAAGGATTTATAGTTCCTTTCTATTTCACAGTAGTTGATCGTTTTGTCACTCGTAACATCATAATAGTTGCAAGGATCCAAACCCTTCTTTTTTAAACGTGCAATCTTTTTAGCGTTCTCTAAAATAAGTGGTTTATAGAATTCGTTTACCGACTTGTCTATCTGATCATAGACGTCATCACAAACTACGGCTCCTTCGGCTAGCGCAACCGTAGGCACGCAAAACGCAATTAAAAGTAGCTTCTTCATTGATGTTTCCCTCTTCATATCGTTGGTTGGTAGTGATTAAAACATGTTTTTAAGTTTGTTAGTTTTGACGCATAACAGTTACTATGCTGACCCGTCGGTCAACATAGTAACTATCAGTAACATCCAATATTTAGATGTGAGTTATTGTTTCTACGGGAGATTACACAATCCTTGTCTCATTATCAATATAGGTAAGTCCAGACAGAGCATTATGTACTATTGTTTTGATAAATAAGCTATGAGTTTCACCTCAACAGGTACACTTATGGAGTCAATATCCTGCACAATTAAATCAACACGAAGGTCCGCTTTAAAGAAAATACCTCAGTTTTTTTCTTCGATCAAATAGTAATTTTAACTATCCAGAAAAACTTCATAGAATTTTTCAAAGTCGCCTTTGGGTCGTTTTTTCCCTCTCAGGCATTTTTCGTGAAAGTCCTTTATTTATAGGTTGGCTAAAAGCAATAAATAGTACGTCCATCTTAATTTATCTCTCTTGTATATACATCAATATCCGTATCTCTCGGCTCTGTCAAAAGAACTTTCAGCAAATATTGATTGAACTCATTCATTAGGAATTCATCTTTCCTTTCAAAACCACCTGAGTGAATAGCGACTTTAACTGAGCCAGACGAAATCTCAGCAAATGCTTTTTGGTGTTGAATTACTTCATCATCTGACAATTGAGAAAAAAGCTCTAACATTCGAGCCCATCGATGTTTATGAAAAGCAGATGCTCGAGTTTTATCAGTTTGCGCGTGTTCTTCTTTCTGTTGCTTTGGTTTATCTAATTCACCACCAACATTAAATCCATTTTTTAATACACCATTAAGGTAGGCACCGACCGTAGATTTAACCTCCCCTGCCGCACTTTTAATATGAACATAATCCATTGCTCTAATTAAGTACGTTTCATAATCACCTGGATGTTCAGCCTTTGTATTGTTAATTACTTTATCAATTTGATTTTTGTTAAACCCAAATTCTTTCTCAAGTCGCTCAACTATTGGTGCCTCTTCTCCTGAACCTGCAGCAATTGTGTCAAGTCGACCTAATCTTTGTCTGACAATATCAAAATGAATCTCGCCAACTTTGCGCCCTACCCTTTTATAACGAACTTCTTTAACTTCAATATCACTGGATTTGTTTATTTCATCTATCGCCTTTTCGATCACATATCGTTTGAAGTCTTTAAACTGTGTGTATTGACCTTCATCAACAGGTAGTATTTTTCTTGCCAGTTCGACTGTAAGTCTTACTGTCGCTGATGAGCGCCTGGAGCCTAGTTGGTCAACCAGGCATTCCCATAACGGTATTGCAAACTTACCGTTAAGCTCTCTTTGGATAACCATGTTAAGCCGTGCATAGACTTTGGGATTAGCTAGTAGCGTCCGTAAGCTTTCTGAGTAACTCCAGCGAATCATTCCATCGCGTGTAAATGCCACATCACCCAGTAACTGCGTTGATCGCCAGTCCTCATCGACCTTGTTAAACAAGTCACCATCAACAACAACACCCTGCATGTCGCGAATGAGTTGTTTAAAATCATTAAGGTTTTTATTTTTATATCCACTGTCTCTGCGGATATCTGCCAAGGGGCATTCATGCTCACGGGTACTTGTTAGATTTGGAAAGGCTCGATACAGAAGCGCATTCCATCCTTTTCGCTGTGTTGCATTTAAGTTATTTGATATGTTGATAGCACCACTGTGCTTAATCAACATCGCATTTTCGCCACTGTTATTATTATTGTTATACATGGTCTCCCCTATCGATTTTTCCGATACCGTTTCCTTATTTCTTCCACCTTTAGAGTGAGGCAGCCCTATCATTTCTAATCAGACATACCTTATTCTTTCCACCATTGGCTTATTTCTTCCACCTTTGGGATTAATATCTATATATGCTTGGAATGATTAACGCCTTATTCTTTCCACCATAAACATTTTTATAGCGTACATAACATACTGATTTATATGAGTATAAAGTCTAATCAAACCCTGCTTATTATTCTTTCCACCTTTATTTGTGGTCTGTTGATCCTGATGAAAAAAGCATAGTTCTTATCTTTTCCACCTTTGGCTTATTTCTTCCACCTTTCGGTAGAAGGTGTGAAAAATAAGGTTCTTATTTCTTCCACTTTCACCAGATCCTTCCACCTTTAACCTTATTTTTTCCACTTTAAGTTAAAATACTCTTTAATTATCAGCACTTTACAGAGCGGAAAACAGAAAAGGTTTTGTCGTAGTTAAAAACTACTACAGATACTGTTTTTAAAGAGCTATAACAACTACCTCTTTTCATCTGATCCCCTCCCCTCAAAATCTTGACAACAGCATATTTCAAGCGGATACAATATCTTGTGACGTTATATAACAAGAACCACTTTACCTAGTCAAGCAATGTATGTACTATAATGTACACATGATTTAATACATCAGAGGGAGTCATGAAAACATTTGTTATAACGAATAATAAAGGTGGAACCGGAAAAAC
>JAZBOW010000029.1:0-14763 GCA_036351335.1 Bacteroidales bacterium
ATACAGGTCAGAATGTTGGAGATGCCTTTCTGGTCGTCAATGGCTTCTTTCATAGCAATCGACTTTTTAAAATATCCCAGGGCTTTTTCAATGTCATTCCTGTTTAACAGCACCACGCCAATGCTACCGTAATAAGATGACAAGAGAGTATCGTTTCCAGCTATTTCTGCATATTTGATGGCTTCCTTATACATTTCAAGCGCATGGATGTAATCGCCCCTGATCTTATAAATTTCACCTTTTCCGAAAAAAGTAAAAGAAATATCATTCCATTGATCTGTCTTTTCAAGAATGGTTTTAGCCTTGTCGAAGTATTTGATGCCAAGGCGGTAATCGTCTTTATAATAATATACCCGCCCTTGCCAGAGCATGCTTTTCCCCATGCCTACTTTGTATTTTGATGCGGTTGAAATAGTAAAGGCTTCCTGAAGATAATCGAGCGCTTTATCGTTATCAATACTACAATAGTACTCACCAAGCTTCAACAGAACGTTTGCCTTAGCAGTGTCGTCAGCCATACCCATTAGTTGTTCCTCAAGCTTCAGTATTTGGTTGTTTGGAAAAACGGGATGATGGAAAAAAAATAGCATAGATAGAACCAGGTACCTGAGCGGTACAAAGGTCATATTCCACGACTTAGCAGGTCTTTTCACAATATTAAAAACAGGTTAATAACTGGTAGATACAAATGTAATAAAAATGTATAACCCGTTCAGCCGGTCATGATAACCGGTAAATGTGCAATAAATAGGGTGATGAGGAATGTTATTTGATTTGCTTCACTTTAACAGCAGTAGGTCCTTTATGGCCCATTTCCACTTCAAAGCTCACGAGATTGCCTTCTTTAATCTCTTCTAGTAAATTGTTAGCGTGTACGAAAACGCTCTCCTTGGTTTCTGAATCTCTGATGAAACCAAACCCTTTTGAGTCATTGAAAAAGCTGACAGTACCTTTTCTTACCGGATCCATTTCTTCTTCTTCGGCGCGAGTAGGTACACCAATCTCGATATCTTCGAGCTTCACTTTTTTCTTTTTATCCGGGTCAGGTGGGGTGGAGGTCAGCATCCCGTTTTCATCTACATAGGCAATCATGTCGTCCATGTCGCCTGATTTTTCATTTTCTTTTCTAGCCAACCTCTTTTTTTCTTTCTCTTTTCTTTTTTTCTCTTTTTTGTTTCTTACTTCTTTTTTGTTGAAGGTTTCTTGTGATCTACCCATAAATTAATTTTAGTTTTTATAAATAATTGAATTTAAAAATGTGAGCCGTAATAAACTAATCGTAATTGTTGTAATAATTTAAGTAAGCACAAATTTTCAAACCTGTCTTTTGCAAAGGTAGGCTTTTATTTTCAGGGATTTTGTCGATCAATGTCTTTTTTGCTGTTGGATGGTCTTGGGAACCAAATTGAGATTGAAAGCTTTGGTGAACAAACTCCCAATTGATTACCTTCTTTTTTTACCTTTCTTTCGGGGAGCATCCCTGTCCTGTGAGAATTCTACGTTAAAGGTCTTGCCTTCGTAGGTGCCGCTTTCAACTTTTTTCAATACCTTATCAGCCACTTTTTCATCTACTTCGAAAAATGAGAATCCTGGGTGTATTTCAATTCGACCCACATGATTGCTTGAGATTCCGGCTTCGGTACAAACAAGACGCACCAGCGCTCCCTTGTTCATATTTTGTTTGTCACCAAGATTGATAAAAAAACGTTTTTTTGGACCATCGATGTTACGGTTGGGTTTTCCACCCTTCCGGTCCTTGTCCCGGCCTCTTCTATCCTGGTCACGTCCCCGGCTTTCTTTGTCTTGCCTGGCATTCAGATTGCCTGAATTTTTGTAATAATCTAAAAAGGTATTTATCTCTGCCGAAATAAACTTCATTACAATATCTTCAGCCGTAAATTCTTTGAGTTTTTTATAAATGACCGGCCAGTAACGTTCAATAGCATCTTCATCAACAGGGGTTCTTATTACCTTATCCATCAGCGCGTACATTTGCTGCTCTCCAATTTCCTCGGCACCAGGAATTTGGTGGTATTCGATCTTTACCTGGATTAATTTTTCAATCTGGCGGATTTTATGAATTTCACGTGTATTAATCAATGCTGCTGAAATACCGGATCTTCCGGCACGTGCTGTTCTGCCACTTCTGTGTGTATAATTTTCCACATCATCAGGCAGGTTGTAATGAATCACGTGTGTGATATCGTCTACATCCAGTCCTCTGGCGGCTACATCTGTTGCCACCAGTATTTTAGCCGTTCTGTCTCTGAATTTCTTCATTGCAGCATCCCGTTGTTGCTGGGACAGGTCACCATGTAAAGACACCACATTGTATCCGTCTTTTTCTAGTTTTTCAGAAACCACCTGCGTTTCTCTTCTGGTCCGGCAGAATATCAATCCGAAAATCGCTGGATAAAAATCAATTATTCTCTTAAGAGCATAATATCGGTCGCGTTCCATCATCATAAAATAGCGATGATCGATATTTGTGGCAGAACTGTTTTGCTTGCCAATGGTGATTTCGAATGGATCGTGCATATAATTATTTGCGATCCGTCGTACCTCTTTCGGCATGGTGGCCGAAAATAGCCAAACCCTTTTATCTTCTGGTGTCTGTTGTAAAATAGCGTCGAGGTCTTCTTTAAACCCCATATTCAGCATTTCATCAGCTTCATCTAAAATAACACGCTGAACGGTACTCAGTTTAATAGCTTTTCTTTTAATTAAGTCCAGTAACCTGCCGGGCGTAGCAACAACGATTTGTACACCTCTTTTGATTTTGCGCATCTGGTCGTCAATGCTGGCGCCCCCATATACGGCAACAATGTTCGGATTGTTCTGGAATTTTGAATATGATTCCAGGTCTTTCGTAATCTGCATACAAAGCTCTCGGGTAGGGCAGATCACCAATCCCTGTGTATCCTTGCTGTTAAAATCAGTGTGCTGGATCAACGGTAACCCATAAGCCGCTGTTTTTCCAGTTCCGGTTTGTGCCAGGCCCACAAGGTCTTTCGTGTCGGATAGAAGTACTGGAATGGCTTTGATTTGAATTTCTGTTGGGATTTTAAACCCGAGTGAGTCAACTGCTTTTAAAACATCTGTCCGCAGTTCTAAGTCATTAAATTTCATATATCTAAATAAGGGTGCAAAGGTACTACATAATCAGGAACGTGGGACAAAACCCATAAGAATGATTCATTTACTGATAAAGACGGATCATTCTTCAGATAATATAAAAATGAATCTGCAGCTAATATTTGCTTTTTAATCACAAATAATAGATAACTACCCTTGCATTAGCTGGCAGTGCCCTGTATATTTCCCGTAAGTCGTTAACCGGGACTTTTATGGATATTGTCGGGTAATAAGCTTGCTTCTTAAAACTGAAGAACGCTTTCAGGTTCTCGATTAAACGTGGCAACAGGTAATTAGCCCTGAAAAGAAATGCTGTTTTCTTATCTTCCCAGTTTGTATTTATATCCTGTTCAAAAACCAAATGGAAGTTGTAATCCAGTTTCATTCGCAGAAAAGCTGGGTTCTGGATTAATGTGTCTGGATGATAAGCGTTTATCGCAGCTTCCTCTGGGTCTTTTGGAGCCTGCCTGACAACAACCGGTTCCTTGACGATCGTAGCATTTTCTTCAATGATACGCAGTGGTTGCGAGAATATTTTATGGTATGTGTTGTTTGCAAGGTGAAGCAGCAACGGGTCAACATCAAATGATCGTATCATCGTTGTATGAATAATAACACCCTTAATCGTTAAGTGTAAAACACTGTCATGCAGGTTGACGACCAGGTTTATTGAGTCGTTTTCTGACATATAGAGGAGTGCTTTTTTATAGGCTAGCTGACGACTCAGCGGAACCAGAATGGGAATATTATAATGGCTGTCATAGGTGCTTATAAATACTGAATCAACTTTTGTCAAACGGTTTAACGCATTGCGTTTATAAATCGGTGATAAACCCGCGCAGATAAGATATATAATGACGAGAAGTAGAAAGAAACCAGCAGTTATTTTCGGTGCACCGTAGTAACGAATACGTTTGATCAGATTTTTCATCATCTGTTAATAAATATAAACCTTTGAACCAACCACTAGTGAATTGTAAATAAGTTCCAGGTTTTCATCGTTAAGCCTGATGCAACCATGGGTAACAGGAAGTCCTAAAAATCGCTGGTAGAGCGTTCCGTGAATCAGGTATCCTTGTCCGAGGCTCAGCGCATAGTCGCCCAATACACCGTATTCGAAGCGTGAAGAATGATTGGCGGAAGGCACAGGTAGCCCTTCTTCCACGAATGCCCAGTCGGGTTTTTTCCAAACCGGAGAAGTCGTTTTCCCCTGTATCCTGAACTCACCCTTGGGGGTTTTGAACATCCATTCCTGCTGATCACCATTTTTAAGTAATATATAACTTCCTGTAGAGCATTTATCACTATGCATCAATTCAGTTCCCTTGTATAATGAGAATTCGTTGGAAGCCGTATTGATGACCAGGTAATAGGAGCGAGGGATTTTATCAGCCAGTTTTTTATCTAACGTGGCCAAGTCGCTTTCGAGTTTTTGTTTAGCTGCCAATATTTGGACGGGTTGCGATACATTGGACGTGGTCATTGCTGAATCAATAGCCCATATTATTTTCTGCAAGCCAAGCGAAAGAAAAGCCAAGAACAATATGGCAATGAAAACAATAGCTACGGTTTTTAATGCTGATCTCATCTCCTTATTTTAACAATTCCTCATAAGTTTTTAATGATCCGACAATCACCACTTCTGTGCCCACCTGGCATGCCTGGAATAGTTGATCCATATCGGAATCTTCAAGCGCAATGCACCCGTCTGTCCAATCTGTTCCTTTTCCGCCACGACCATGAATTTCGATTAAATTTCCGATGGATGCATGCCGTGCGATGGTGCCGTCTTTTTTATTTTGAACAAAACGCTTCTTGTCATCATCATTCGGATAGTTCAGAAGTAAAGCCTTATAATAAATGGTTTCCCCATTCTTTTTCTTGCGCGTGATCTTGTAAACACCTTCGGGTGTTGTTTTGTCTCCCTGGCGGTTCTTATCGCCTATCCAGTTTGGTCCCAGTTCAATATCAAATTCATATTGAAGTATACCTTTGTTGTAAAACATACATTTTCGCGCGAATTTATCAATGATGATGCTGTTTGTTTTATGCTTTCGAGAATGGGTAATGGTTTGTTCTGTCCATCGTTTCCAATCAGGATAATTTATCAAATATGCTTCAACAATCTGGGTGGAATAGTTAACAATCCTGTTAATGAATATTTCGGCTGAATCAAATTTTTGAATTGTAAGCTCGTAGTTATGATTGTTATATGCGAAAATACCTTCTTGTAGTAACATCCTGCCTTTGGCCCATTCACTTCTTTGTGTTTTGCTTAAAGGCAAATGATTAAATACAGCCTGATAGTGTTCAATACGTTTTATCAGTTGCTTTTTTCTTTGAATCAGTATTACTTTCATATCCGAGTTCTCGGACCGGGCTTTTTCCATAGATGCTTGTGCCAGTTGCTTGGATTGAGAAGCCAACTTTATTACCTGATCATAATCTCTTAAAAAGGATATATTTTTATTTTCAATTTGCCAGAGCAACATGGCCGAATCATATTGAGATACTGCATGCTGGAATATCTTTTCTGCAGCCGGCGACCTGTTCACTTTTTCGGCATCAGCGAGACTAAGCCTGGCATTCGATATTTCCTCGGTAGGTGGCTTTTGCCAGGTGACAAAAGTAAATGCAACACCAGTTAGGACCATGATAAAAATCACCAGCAGCCAGGTCAATACGCGACGTTTCATATTTTTAAAAATGCATTTTTAATTAAAAAACCCCGGAAGGAAAATCATCCGGGGTAATGCTTAGCAGTTGTTTAAAGCTTATGCCCTTTTATTCTTTTTATACTTGGCTATTACGTCAAGTAATTCAGCATTAATAGCAGATGCTTTTTCTTTAGCAGCTTTTGCTTTATCCAAAGTGGCGATGTAATCTTCGCTTTCCATCATGGCACTTGCTTCCTGTATAGAGGTTTCGATGGCTGCTAATTCACCTTTTATGGCAACTAGTGCACTTGTACCTTCCTTGCCTTTTGGTGCATCCAATATGAGCAGGTTATTGATCTCCAGCAGTGATTTAACCTCTGCAATGGTAGCCTGGATTTCAGCTTTCAATTCTTCTTTGCGTGTAACGGTTTCCAGTTTTACTTCCTGAGCAAATTGCGTAACACCTTCCAGGTCTTCTATTGCAATGCTAAAACTCTTGAAAAATTTGGAATTCTCAAATTCGATGTTTTCCATTACTGATTTCATGGAGTCTTTTAAAGCAATAAAATTGTCTTTGGCATATACTTCAGCTCCTGCAAGTTTTGTTTCTTCAATGGCAGCATTTGCAGCATCAATTTCTGCCTGGGGAAGCTTGGCACAACTGGTGAATAATACGGCTGCCAAACTAAGGGTTGCGATACCCGATAAAAATTTGATTTTCATTTTTTTATTAATTTGATCTGTGTTCATTTTCATTATTAATTAGATGTAAATTTGATTTAAGTTGTTATTTAGACGTAAGCATGCCATAAGGTAACACTTTCAGAAGAATATTTCTAAAATGATGAATTGGCAGGCATTTCAATTGCAGTCAGAAATGTCAAATTTGCGTATTATCTCTTATATTTGTCATGTTTCATGTTGCTTGCAATGAAAAATGAATCCATCGAGTTATTAAAAGATGATGAGATCATCAGCCGGATGAGGGCTGAGAATTCATCAAAATATTTTGAGATACTCTATAACAGGTATCATCAGAAGGTACTGGATAAGTGTTACAGCCTTGTAAAAAACAGGAAACTAGCTGAGGAGTTGGCTACTGATATTTTTTCAAAAGTGTACGAAAAACTTCCTTCCTTCAGGCAATTATCGTCATTTTCTTCCTGGTTGTATTCAATAACATATAATCATTGTATTGATTATCTGAGGGAAAAGAAAAACATGCACTATCCCAATTGGGCCAATGAAAACAACTTACCTGAAATAATAGATGAAACCGAAGAACCTATTGAGGATATTAATTATGAAAACTTGTTGTTGATATTAGAAATGGTACATCCCGAAGAAAAAGCGTTGCTGTTGATGAAATATCAGGATGAATTGTCGTTAAAGCAAATAGGTCAGGCATTGCGTATAAGTGAAGATGCTGTAAAGATGAGACTGAAAAGGGCCCGGACAAGGATTGTTTATTTGTATTTGCAAAAATATCCTGATAAATAAACCGGTTACTTAGAAGCTTTTTTTCGTCTTTATACAAAACGGAACCAAATGAAAGATTTAGCAAAAAGGATACTAGCTACTGATCAAATACAGCCTCCCAATTTTTGCCTTCAGCAATTTAATCAAAATTTCAGGGGTGCTATAAATATTGATTGGTTTGAAAAGGAAAACATATATGAGGCCATCTTTTACAAAGATGATATTGAGCACATCGCCCATTATAGCAAAGAAGGCATTCTGGAATCATACAAAATGTTCATGCCTGCAAAGTTTCTTCCTGAATCTATAAAAACGAAGCTTGAGCACAAAGGAGAAATCATGAATGTGGTGATGATCAATAAAGGAAATAGCATCAATTATGAAGTAATCATCAGGGATAAAGAATTACATCGTTACTTGTTTTTAGTAACTGGCCTTGGAAAAATAATCAGTGAAATACAGCTATGATGAGTTATCAGCTCTAATGATTCATCGCGTATACAATTGGCAATGTGGGAAGTTTTGTTTTATGCATTAGCAAATGCAGATCTCGCATACTCGATCCCAATTCTTGCATTATTTGATGTTTAGAATCTCCAAACCAGTCCTTTAACTCACTGAATAACTGCTGATAATAAAAAATACCTGCTTTCAAGTTATCGGCAAAAGTTGTTATATATTGTTCTTGTTTCGCAGAAGCAGAAATCTCCAGTTCTTCCATTTTCGTTTTCAGGTATGCTATATAAATTTGCAATTCTTTCATGAACATATGCGGACGGTCGTTTCTTGTGATCACATTTAGGCGGCCATAAATATGATCCGTCATCTCCTTTAGACTCATAGATTTAGAAAAATATGCAAGGTTCGGTCCCGGGCATATGGATATGCCTGCGCCTTCTTTTTTTGTGTCCAGATTATTGACGACCAGGGCAGATGTTCCCAAGCCAACACAAATGCAGGATTTATCGAGGACTTTCTGCGCTTTTTCATGATATTCATCAATAGGTAGCCCCTCATTTTCAAGTTCCTGCAACTTCAGGCGTTGGTATTGCCGGGAAGCCGTACACATCGTTTTTTCAGCAAACTCATTGTTAAGCGCAATGTATTTTTTTGAACATTGGCTGCCGGGTTTTCCTTTCGCTATCAATGTCAATTTTTCAAGGTCTTTGGTATTGCCTTTTAAGCTATTGAAAGGAACACCCAGGGGTGAGATATTGCTTAAATATAAATCGTCTTCTCTGGCAGCTATCAGCTGATTCAAAGTAAAATCGTCAACTGCTGTGGCTTCTGGAACTAAAAGGAAAGGTGTGCCCCATCCCACTGAATCCAACTGGTAATGGTCGATGAGGAATTGATGTTCTTCGGCAGTCCCAACACCGCCCTGTACGGTAATTTTTATGGGTATTTCATGGATGGGTACCGGACTTGTTTTTTTGGTTAGTGCCTGGATCAGGATGTCGTGTGTTTGCTTTATCAGGTTTGCACGTTGATCCTTGAATTCGGCTAAAATGGGTCCGAGCAGGTTTCCCTGGGTGGCAAAAGCATGTCCACCACAATTCAACCCGGATTCAATTCGGTATTCTGAAACCCACAAACCTTTTTTTGCCAGGAATTTACCTTGAATGAGTGCTGATTTATAGTCACTCACCTTAAGAACGATTTTCTTCTTTATTTCACCATTTATATCAGGGTAGAAATCATCAAAATTTTCCAAATAGCTATACAAGCGGGGGCTCATACCAGCGGAAAGCACCACGGAAGCGTTCAGGTTGCTGTCGGCAAATCCCCTGATGGCTGCATGTGCATCATTGTATTCGATGGGTAATTTAAGGCCGTCCTTATAATTTTCTTTATCAATTTTTGTCATGATATTTACATCAATACTTCCCATTGATAAATTGTCATCCAACCAGCTTTTTATTTTATCAGGCTGAAAATTTGTGGCTGTTATCTTTTTAAACGCCTGTTTTATAGCTGCATTTTCGGGCAACATATTGAAAAATCGTTTCAGCTTATGCCCACCGTCCAGCGATGCATTTTTTAAATCTTCAAATTGTTTCTTCGATAATTTGTCGATTAAATTCAGGTAGGATGTGATCCTTTTTGCTCTGAAATCTTCTGTTTTCGGATTTATTTCTTCAAACGGAATATCATATTTACCGCAATACATCTTTCTTAATTTCTCCAGCAACATATCGTCAACCAGCGATATAACGGAGTCCATGCCGTATTGAGAAACTTTTAAGGGCGTATCAATGGTGAAACCGATTCCCATCACGGGTATATGAAATGAATGTGCTTTCATCAATTTAAAGTATTTAAAAGCAAAAGTATTTCTGAAAAAGGGTTATAGAAAAAAAAGGGGATTAATGGCACTAAATACGGGGTAGAACAGTTAAAAAGGGGATATATGGCAACATCACGGGGCGAGTGGTATTCGTCCCAAACTGGTTAAATTGCCTCTTTCAGCTTCATCAAATATTGGCGCGAAACCGGTATTTGCTCGTTAAAATCCTTAATTGTAAGCCAGTGATTGCCATAATCTTTGTTTAGTTTATCAATATGTTGCTTATTGACTATACAAATACGATGACAGCGGATGAAATCAGGAAATGGTTTTAATTGCTGTTCAATATTTTTCAGCGTATTCCTGATAAGTTTCTTTTTAAATTGCCCAGCTTCTTTATAAACGATTTCCACATAATTGTCGGCTGATTTTATATATGCGATATCCTTAACACGAAAGCTTAAATTCTCGGTCATGTTGTCCGAAACCAATTCAACCGTCTTATTCAGGTCCTCTTCTTCATTTTCTGATAATTGTTTTTGAAAGATTTCCTGCTGTTTTCGAAGAGATTCGTTTTCATGTTTCAAACGTTTGATCAGATCGTAAAGCCTTAAGGCTACCGGCGGAGCGAAACAGATTAAAACCACTTTAAACATAATATAGAAAGTGATTTCGATTTGACCAATATAGTACAAATAAAAGGCGAATGCAACGGTGCTTAAAACAACCATAATAAAACCACCCATAAATGATGAGAATATGGACTGATAATCGTGGTGGTCGTATTTTCTTATGAGCCAGGGTGACACCACGCGTACAATAACCATCACCAGGAATACGATGGTGGTTAATCCGCCTACAAATAGCAGGTTGCTGTTCAGGTCTGAACTTTCAAATGGGAATGGCTGAAAAAAGAGTATGAATAAGAATACACCTAAGCTAATACTTATCAAAAGCCCTACGTCTTCCTTCAATAAAAAAATCAGCTGGTTTAAATTCTTGTTCATTTCTAAAGATCAATGGTTTACGTAATAATAGCCTCATCTGTTTATGTTGTTCAAAGTTAGATGTTTTTTTGCTAAAGAATTTGAAATTAACCAAAGTTAACTGATTGATCCATTTTCTTGATGATAAAAGTGGCCAGAAACGCTTCCAATAAACTTAAAGGGATAGCAGCAAATAGAATGCCTGTGGGTAACACACCCATATTCCCAATCACCACCCACATCAATACGAAACCGACAAACCACGAAAGCAGGGTTGTTTGCAATAAGGTAAATTTCTTAGCAATAATAAAGATCGAGATAGCGAATAACAGTGACCAAATTCCCCAGAGCACTCCGTTAATTGGTTCTGTGGGAAAAACAAGTCCTAAAGAATTGTAATGATCAGTCCAATAGTTTTTTACTATAAATTCATTTCTCACAAACTCTGATAAGCTGATCCATACAGTAGTCAATAAAATAGGTAAAATCGTTTTTTTTAACATTGTTATAATTACTTTTTTTAGTTCAATTTGTCAAATGTACTGAAGCGTATTGAAATAAGGCCGCAGCATACATTATAGTCAAGTTAAATTTTTAAAGAACGTATTCTGGGTTTTGGCTCTAAAGATAGATGCAATCCTAAAGTATTACAAATCACAATTTCCTCGTCCATATTGTCACGCCACTATCTTAAACTGAATTCCGGCTGGCGTTGATATTGCCATACAATGAGCGCGTGATAATTTTTTCATACAGAGCTTTATGAGGGGTCTTTGTGACTACTTGCTGCAATGCGTATTGTTGGATGACCAATAAAGGCAGCACGATCTTTTCCCTGATACGGATCGATTCCCTGCTTACAGGTTCTTCCTGCATCAACATATCATAGCCCGAAATGAGCAACATCATCTTTTTTGAAAGTAAGTTTTCATGGTAAAGGATATTCCAGAAATTTTTAAATTTTTCATCTTCATTCATGTACTTTGTCAGGTCAAAATTTGATTTGTAAATTGACATCATGCTGTTGAGTATGAGCGCCTTGAAAATCGGGGTTTCATCAAAAAGCTTTTTGAGTGCTTCCAGCTTACCTTCTTTTACCAGGGTTTCAATAGCCGTTCCGATACCGAAATAACCGGGTACATTTTGTTTTAACTGGCTCCACGATCCCACAAAAGAAATGGCCCGCAGGTCCGATAACGATAATTTTTTCTTATGTCCCCGTTTTCCGGGTCGGCTGCCGATATTGGCTTTGGCGTAATATCGGAGCGGGCTTTTTTCTTCGAGATAAGGAATGAACATTTCGTGTGCCTTCAGGCTGGCATATTTTTGATAGCTCAGATCGGCCAGTGATTCCATCAAGGCTCTGGATTCATTCGAAATGGCGTTGCTCTTCCCCATAAAGTCCTTCGATAAGCCTGCCGTTAACAATTGCTCGCAATGATACATAAACTGTTCGCGGGTGCCATACCTGCTAGTGATAGTTTGTCCCTGTATGGTCAATTGAATTTCGTGATTTGAGATTTCAGGACTTTGGGCCGCGTAAAACCTGTGGGTTTTGCCACCCCCGCGTGCCGGTGGGCCACCTCTGCCATCAAAGAAAATGGCTTTAATACCATAGGCGTTGCAGGTTGCTGACAATGTTTCTTTTGTCTTGAAAATAGACCAATTGGCTTTCATATAACCGCCGTCTTTGGTGCCATCAGAAAAACCAAGCATGATGGTCTGCTTTTCATTTCGCCGGCGCACATGCGCCCTGTATTCGGGTAGTCCGAAAAGGGTTTTCATCACCTGTTCGGCAGCCTCCATGCCTTTGAGCGTTTCAAAAAGCGGGATGATGTCAAATGTTATTTCTTTATAACCACACCACCTGAAGAGTGCGTAAACGAACAGCACCGAAAAGACGTCTTCCGCGTTGCTGATGATGTAGCGGTTACATCCCTGTTCGCCATTCTTTTGCTGGATACTCTTTAATTGTGTGATATTCAGAAGGGTGTCCGCTATAATTTCTTCATTAAAATCCTGCACGTTTATATTCAGATGTTTATACAGAAGGATATCAATCAAAACTTCTTGATCCAATTCTGCCAAATCATGTTTGATATAATTTTCTTTTTTCAGAATGGCTTCGATTACTTTTTTATGTTCGCGATGGTCTTGCCTGATGTCGAGGGTGGCAAAATGCGTTCTGAAGATGCGCACCTTATCGATAAGTTGCTCAAGCTTCGAAAGGTGCAGGCTGTGGAATTTGCTTTCCAGCAGATCGCGAACGGCATAGAGTGGATCAATAATTTCATGGTAACTGATATGTCGATCAGGATGAAACATGATGACATACAGATCAGCTTCCAGTTTTTGAAGTAGTTCTTCAATGCCCCTGAAACTAAGTTTTTTTTGCAGGCTTTTCACATCCTCATAGTAACATTTCATCAGGGTCATCCTAAGTTCATCCGCAACATTCATGGTAGTTTCCGCAGTTACAAAAGGATTGCCATCACGGTCGCCACCGGGCCAAAAACCAAGTTGAACAATATTGGGGTTAGAAAATGCCTTATGTCCGATTTCTTCTTTGATGGAAGTATATAAGTCGCCTACGGCCTGGTAATACACATTTTTTAAAAAGTAGATAATGTTTCTGGCCTCATCTATTGGTGTAGGCTTTTTTGTGTTGATCAGTGATGTGAGGCCGAGTTGCTGCAGGGTCACATCAATTTCATGTAAGCTGTTGGTGTTAATCAGTGGCCGTAATTCAGCAATGATGTCCAAAACGGAAGGGGGATAGAACTGGGTAGGGTGGGCTGTGAAAACGATACGGGCACTGAAGGTGGATAAAACATCCATGATGTGTTGCTCGCTTCGATTGTTTTCCATAAACTGGAAAAAATCCTTTAAAGAAAGATCGCTTCCCAAATCTCTCATACTGCAAAACGCGGCATCCTCCACACTGTCGAACAGCACCACCTGTCTTTCCACATATTGGATCACCCTGAACATGAAATCGATCTGGTCTTTCTCGCGCTTAATTTTAGTAAAATGCTTAAAAAAGTCGTCCAGAATTTTACGCGGATGGTGCCCGGCTGCAAGTCCTTGTTTGCTGGTATTGTATAGTATAGGGATCAGCATGCCGGTGTCGCTCTCCTTGCTGTATGGCAGGTTGAGAAATAAGCTGTTATAAATATTGAACTTCTTGTGGACAAGCCTGTCAAATTCTTCTGTTCTTTTAGATGGATACATATTAAATTAAGATTGAAGCGTGCGTAAGATATTAAAATTTCGTAAAGTGAAAAACGTATGAGTGCGAATAATAATAGGTTTTATTTTTTCAATACTTCAATGGGTGCTTTGTTGATATACAAAGTTGCTCTTCCAACTTTTTGAGATTCAAGAACTCCAATTGCCTCTAATTCTTTTTAAATATCGCGATGCAGCTTTCTTCCCTGCTTTTATTTATTAACTACAAATTCAATACTTGAAATTTACAAATGCATTTCTCCACACCTGTGTGCCGAAACACTTCGGTGTGCAGGCACAACCTAACAAACCGCTGTATACATGCCCATCCGGTCAGGTGGGCGAGACCCGCTTGGTCTACCTTGAGCGGAGCCAAAGGTACCTGTAGTGTGATAGCCTCTCCCTGTCAGTATTTGCCGGCGGGGCGGGCTACTTGATTGGCATTTGTGTTCTTAATTGAAATTTTTTTACTATTTCTTAATTCGCACTGACACATAAGAACCGTTCAGGATTTTCCAATTTCCATCTTCTTTAATCAGGGTGAAATAGTCGAAATTATTATTTCTTGGTTCACCATTTATGGTAAAAATTGCATCAGCTCGTACGAATGCTAACATTCCCATTTCCATGTGTACTGTAAAATCAGAAACAGGTTCTGTATATTTTGTGGGGTTATCATACGATTTTAAGCGTTCCAAAAATTCCTGAATGGTATATGTATTAGTAATCCATTTTCCATCTCTTAAAGAAGCGCCATATATGTTAGCCTTATCGCTAAACATTGTCTGGACTGTCTCTATATCATAATCACCAACAGCGGTTAGAAATTGCTCCACTAAATTTATAACAGCAGCTTTTTCAGATTCTATATCCAATGTATCTATTTGTTGTGCAGATGACAGAAAACAGAATGTTAGGGCGATTAAGATTGTAAGTGTTTTTTTCATTTCAACTTTTGTTTATTTAAAATTAAGTTTGTTCAGCAATGCTG
>JAZBOW010000030.1:0-21591 GCA_036351335.1 Bacteroidales bacterium
ATATCGGCGGCACCACTTACTCCATTAACAAGTGCGTCCCAATATGCATTGACGTTATTGCCAATCGGAGTAATTGTACCTATTCCTGTAACAACTACTCTCTTTAATTCCATAAATTAATAAGGTTTTCTATTGATGACCTTCAATATAAGTTACTGCGTCTCCTACAGTTTCAATTTTTTCTGCTTCTTCGTCCGGAATTGAAAGGTTGAATTCTTTTTCAAATTCCATGATCAATTCAACAGTATCAAGTGAATCAGCGCCTAAATCGTTCGTGAAACTAGCTTCGTTTGTAACTTCACTCTCTTCAACACCAAGTTTATCTACGATGATGCTGACAACTTTTGAACGAACTTCTGACATAAGTCTATTTTTTTATTGGTTAAACTGTTGCAAAGAAAGTCATTAATGGCATAAAAAACAATAAAAAAATTACTAATTTGATTTATTTTGTCTGTAATTATATACTTGCCAATTCGTTGCGCAAAGCTTTTAAAATAACCCTCTTACAAAATATTTAAAGCGAGATTGTCTATTTTTGCGGGGAACAAAAACGGATCATATCATGAAGAGAATCGCCATTTTCGCATCAGGGAACGGTACAAATGCTGAACGGATTATGGCCTATTTTTCGGCGAATAATGCTATTGAAATATGCCTCGTTTTAACCAATAATCCGAATGCCGGCGTGTTGCAAAGAGCCCAAAAATTTGGTGTTAAAACATTGGTTTTTAGCAGGGATGAACTGTACAAATCTGACAAAGTAGTTAAAGCTTTGGCAGAAACTGATGTTGATTTTATCATTTTGGCCGGCTTTTTATGGTTGATCCCATTACCCATTATTCAGAAATACCCAAACCGGATCATTAACATCCATCCCGCATTGTTACCAAAGTATGGCGGTAAAGGTATGTTTGGACATCATGTTCATGAAGCCATTATTACTAATAAAGAAACTCAGTCGGGCATAACCATCCACTATGTGAACGAGCATTACGATGAGGGCAATATTATTTTTCAGGCAACCTGCGAAGTGCAGGATAATGATACAGTGGACAGCCTTGTATCAAAAATTCATAAATTGGAATACGCACATTTCCCGGTAGTTATTGAAAAGCTTATCAATTCCGATCAATAGCTGTTCCACCTCACTATTTTCTCAAATTTTTTCCGGACTTTTTTCCTGAGTTTATAATCGTCGGGTGTGTAGCCGAGGGTAATTAATAAGGGTATGCTATTGCTTTCAGGGATATTCAGCAATTGTTTAATTGATGATTCATCGAACCAGCCCAACATGCATGTGCCCATTCCTTCTTCGGCGGCTTGCAGGCAAAAATGTTCAGCAGCTATCCCAATATCGATCAGAGGCCATTCTTTTTTCTTCACACGTCCGCCTAATTCTGTGATGATTTTTGGTTTTTCCAACACAAGAGCCACAATTACAGGTGCCTGGGGAGCGAATGTGTTGAACGTTTTTGCGGGCCCAAAAGTTTTCTGTGCTACCTTATTTTTTAATTCAGGTTCATTCACAACAATAAATGTCCATGGCTGCGAATTACTTGCCGATGGCGCCAACCTTGCGGCTTCCAGGCAACGTTCCAGTCTCTCCTTCTCTACTCCCTGATTGGTATATTTTCGGTCACTCTGCCGTTTTTGTATGAGTTCAAGAAAGTTCATTTTGTAGTTCTTTTCATAATGAATTCTATTTTCTTATTGCCATTGCTGTTGGCGGTCGCTGCGACCAACTGATTGTCATCAATTATATAACTGATGATATTAGGATAATCATGTTCATGGTTTTCAAAAACCCAACTATCTCTTTTAGCTTCTTTTAATTTGAATGTAATGAACTGATCACTCCTTCCCACTTTAGCCGCATAAAAAATATCATTGCCATTCATGTATATTTTGAGGGTTTCTTTGAAAGCAGTATCGTTTTCCTGCAAACTATAACCCAATCCTGTCATCAGGGTATCCGAATTGATCTCCCAATATTCGTTGAACAATACACCCTCCATCGAAGACCATACTCCTTTTAACTGCTGCAAGTTTTGCATGGATTCCTGCGCATCGGGCCTGTAGCAAGATGACAATAAGATGGTGGTTATCATAAAAAATAATGAACCTCGTCGCATCATTTATGAAAGACGTTTTCTGATCTCTTCGGTTTCTTTTTCAGATCCGGGTTTGCCCAGCAGAGCGAACATATTTTTCTTATAGGCTTCCACACCCGGCTGGTCGAATGGGTTTACACCCAGGATATATCCGCTTAAAGCACAAGCCATCTCAAAGAAATAGACCATTTCACCGAGGACTTCTTCATTCACTTTGGGAATGGTAATCCTAAGGTTTGGTACCCCGCCATCTATATGCGCCAACGCAGTGCCAATTTCTGCCTGGTGATTAACCTCATGAATAGGCATCCCTGCAATATAATTGAGCCTATCAAGGTTTTTATTATCGGATGGAACCTTGATTTGGTTATTTGGATTTTCAACAGATATGACTGTTTCAAACAAATTCCTCAGACCATCCTGAATATATTGTCCCATCGAATGCAAATCCGTTGTGAAACCAACGCCTGCCGGGAAAATACCTTTGTTTTCTTTTCCTTCACTTTCGCCATACAATTGTTTCCACCACTCCGTAAAATAGTATAAACGGGGCTCATAATTCACCATAATCTCGGTTGTTTTGCCTGACTTATAAAACTCATTTCTAACAGCGGCATAAGCCGAAACCGGGTTTTTATCAATTGAATAATCTGACTCAATCAGCGATTTCATATTTTTTGCACCCTTAAGCAATGCCTTGATATCGAAACCCGCAACCGCGATCGGTAATAATCCAACAGGTGTCAAAACGGAGTATCTGCCACCAACATCATCAGGTACCACGAAAGTTTCATATCCTTCTTCATCTGCCAGTTGTTTCAGCGCGCCTTTTTCTTTATCAGTGATGGCTACAATACGTTGTCTGGCTTCTGCAACACCGTATTTCTGTTCGATATGATTTCTTAAAATTCTGAATGCAACAGCCGGCTCGGTGGTTGTACCCGATTTTGAAATCACTGTGATCGAATAATCCTTTTTATCCAATATTTCGAGCAGGTTACTCATATAATCTTCGCTGATGTTTTGCCCGGCATATAACACCACCGGATTTTCTCCAGCTTCTCTCAAATGTGAAAAATGGTGGTCAAGTGATTCAATAATGGCACGAGCCCCAAGATAAGAGCCGCCAATACCAATTACGACAAACACATCAGATTTATGCTTCAGGTTTTCGGCCAACATTTCAATTTTTTCGATCAATTCCCCGGAAGTGTTATCAGGCAGATCGATCCATCCCAAAAAATCATTTCCTTTTCCGGTTTTACTGAACAAGGCCTTGAAGTGCTCATTAATTGGCTGCTGATACGCCTTTATATCGGCTTCAGAAATAAAACCTAACGCATTTTTATAATTAAATCTTAAGTGGGTCATATAATCTTATTTATTGGTCGGTGAAATTACGAAATAATAAAATGTTTTATAAAAATGCAGAAAACAACTATCTTTATAGGGATCAAATTTAAGGATATGGCACAAAAAGAAATCAAGCTTTTACAACTGCAAATTGACAAACTATATGCAAATGATTTTGAACTGCAACCCTGGAAGAATTATACCATCATCATACTTGAAAGAATTTTCGGCCCCGAAAATGAAAAGATCAAGATGATCAGAAAGGTGGAATTTGAATTCAGTTCGTGGTCCTTGAGAGATGCTTCAGGAAACGAATCATATGAAGAAGGAAGTAAAAAACTGGCCCGAGAAATTTTGCAGGCGGCCATAGATGAGTTAAAAGCTTTCGGACTTCCTGATCTGACAAAAAACATTCATTCGGATCAGGCCATTTCAGATATTCTAAGTTGTTTACTGGATGAGTTAAAAGGCTCGCAGGTAAAAGAACTCAAGTCAATTTTGTCTTCCAAAGAAAATATGGATGAAAAGAAAAGAAAGGTCAATGAAATTTTGCAAAACCTGGGCGAATACGGAGCTTATGACGTAATTATGAATATGCTGATCCATCCTAATGCAAGTGCGATTCTGTTGAAAAAGTAAGAGTATTATCTCATTATTATATCTACCCATTTTTTACACCCAATAAATCTGAAAAGGCAATTGAGATGAATAGATAGGATTTATTTGCAATCAACCCTATTCTTCAAGTGCGGCAATTTTCTTAGATTTGCACCCACTTTTTTAAGTAACAATCCATTAAGGCATATAGACAGCATGAAATACCAGGAATACAAACAGCTTAACTTAACAAAAATCGCTAACGAAGTCAGAGACTTTTGGGAAGAAAATGACATCTTCAAAAAGAGTCTTGAAATTCGTAAGGGAAAGGAGCCATTTGTATTTTACGAGGGCCCGCCATCGGCCAACGGTGTACCGGGTATCCATCACGTGATGGCCCGAACCATTAAAGACCTTTTTTGCCGCTACCAGACATTGAAAGGTAAATATGTTGAACGCAAAGCCGGTTGGGACACCCATGGCCTGCCTGTGGAAATCAGTGTTGAAAAAACCCTGGGAATTACCAAAGAGGATATCGGAAAGAAAATAAGCGTTGAAGATTACAACAATGCCTGCCGTAAGGAGGTATTAAAATATAAGGATCTTTGGGACGACCTAACCGAAAAAATTGGTTACTGGGTAGATCTTGATCATCCTTACATCACCTTCGACAATAAATATATTGAGACCGTTTGGTATTTACTTCAGCAATTGTATGAAAAAGGATTGCTATACAAAGGTTACACGATTCAGCCGTATTCGCCTGCTGCCGGAACCGGTTTAAGTACGCATGAGCTCAACCAACCGGGTTGCTATCGTGATGTATCGGACACAACTGTGGTGGCGCAGTTTAAAGTCATCAAAGAAAAAGCAGCCGAACAACTATTTGAAGAAGTGGAAGGCGACCTGTACATGTTGGCATGGACAACAACCCCCTGGACACTTCCTTCAAATACAGCATTGGCGGTTGGAGATAAAATCGACTATGTTAAAGTAAAAACATTTAACCATTACACTGGCGATCCTGTAGCAGTGATTCTGGCAAAGGAAAGGCTTGCCGCATATTTTCCTGAAAAAGATAAAGACCTGAGCTTCGAAGATTATAAACCCGGCGACAAACATGTACCTTATCAAATCATTGGCGAACATAAAGGATTTGAGCTGACCGGCACGTGTTTCGAACAACTGTTCCCCTGGATAAAACCTATTGGTAAAGCTTTTGAAGTTATTCCCGGAGATTTTGTAACCACCGAAGACGGTACTGGAATAGTACATATCGCACCTACTTTTGGTGCTGACGACGACCGGGTTGCCAAAGCTATGGGCATCGTGCCACTCGTTTTAATTGATAAAATGGGAGAACGTCGCCCGATGGTAGACCTCAAAGGCCGGTTCTTCGATTTAGATGAGTTGGATGAAGCATTTGTTTCAGACTATGTGAATATAGAGAATTACTCGAGCTATGCAGGCCGTTATGTTAAGAATGACTACGATACTGATTTTAAAGAAGGTGGCCCTGTACTTGATATTGACCTGGCTGTTGAGTTAAAAAAACATAATAAAGCGTTCCGCATTGAAAAGCATGTGCACAATTATCCGCATTGCTGGCGGACTGACAAACCCATACTTTATTATCCGTTGGATAGCTGGTTTATCAAAACCACGGCGCTGAAAGATAAAATGATCGAGTTAAATAAGACCATTAACTGGAAACCTGCGGCCACCGGTGAAGGTCGGTTTGGCAACTGGCTTGAGAACCTGGTAGACTGGAATCTGTCTCGTTCACGTTTCTGGGGTGTGCCATTGCCCATCTGGACAACGGAAGACAAAACAGAGCAAATGGCCATTGGTTCGGCGGCACAATTAAAATCGGAAGTCGAAAAGGCCGTAGCAGCAGGTGTTATGAATCAAAACCCAATGGCAGATTTTAAGCCCGACGATATGAGTGCTGAGAATTACGGCACATTTGATTTCCACCGACCTTATGTTGACGACATCGTGCTGGTTTCAGAAAGCGGTAAGAAAATGTTTCGGGAACCCGGTCTTATTGATGTATGGTTCGATTCAGGTGCTATGCCCTATGCTCAGTTCCATTATCCGTTCGAACATATTGACGAATTTCAACACACTTTCCCAGCCGATTTCATCGCTGAAGGGGTTGACCAAACCAGGGGATGGTTCTTTACACTGCATGCCATTGCTACCATGTTGTTTGATTCGGTTGCCTTTAAAACAGTTGTTTCCAACGGTCTGGTGTTGGATAAGTCGGGCAATAAAATGTCTAAACGACTTGGAAATGCGGTTGATCCATTTGAAACCATCGAAAAATATGGTCCCGATGCTACTCGTTGGTATATGATCACCAATTCGCAGCCCTGGGATAATCTCCGTTTTGATGCAGAAGGTATTGATGAGGTACGCAGGAAATTCCTGGGAACTTTCTATAATACCTATGCCTTTTTCACATTATATGCCAATATTGACGGATTTACTTACACAGAGGATGAAATTCCGGTTGACGAAAGGACAGAACTCGACCGGTGGATCCTTTCCGAATTAAATTCACTTATAAAGGTCGTTGATGATGCTTATGATAATTATGAGCCGACAAGAGCCGGTAGGGCTATTCAATATTTTGTAAATGAGCATTTAAGCAACTGGTATGTACGCCTATCAAGACGTAGGTTCTGGAAGGGTTCGTATTCAAAAGACAAGATTGAAGCATATCAAACGTTGTATCGCTGTTTGGAAGTGATTGCACAGCTCGCTTCGCCCATTGCACCTTTCTTTACCGAAAAGGTTTTCAGAGACCTGAATAAAGTTACGAAGCGTTTCGATATGCCATCCATTCATTTAACTGATTTTCCGCTTGCCAATGGTTTATTGATCGATAAAGACCTGGAGGAAAGAATGGAACTGGCGCAGAAAATCTCATCTATGGTATTGTCATTACGTAAGAAAAACAACTTAAGAGTAAGGCAACCATTGAATAAAATTATGATTCCCGTTTTGAACAAACATTTTAAAAATGTAGTAAAAGCGGTGGAAGCATTGATTCTTTCGGAAGTGAACGTAAAAGAGATTGAATACATTACGGAAGATTCGAGTGTGCTGGTGAAAAAGATTAAACCCAATTTTAAAAGCCTGGGGCCAAAATATGGCAAGCTGATGAAACAGATTTCGGTACAAATCCAGCAATTTGAACAGGATGATATCAAGAAGCTGGAAGAAACCGGTGAAATCACGTTTATCATTGATGACCAAGAAGTGATCGTGAATTTAGAAGATGTCGAAATTAGCACAGAGGATATTCCGGGATGGAGTGTTGCCACGCAGGATCATCTAACCATCGCCCTCGACATGACACTGACCCCTGAACTTGAAAATGAAGGGCTGGCAAGGGAACTGGTAAACCGGATTCAGAATTTAAGAAAAGATAAAGGTTTGGAGGTAACTGATAGGATTGCCTTATTAGTTGAAAAGACAGAAGCAACCTACGAGGCTTTCGAGCAATTCAAGGATTATATTTGTTCTGAAACTCTGGCGAAAATGGAACTCGTTGATAATATGGTAAATAATGGATACGAGGAGGTTGAACTGATAGACGATATAAGTGTAAAACTGATGTTGGAAAAATCTGACACATAAAAAAGAAATATTTCACTATACTAATATAAAAATGTGTTGTATATTTAAAAACTGATTTATACATCCGTAATTAAAAATTAGAGGCTATGAATGAAAATAAAACTGAACCCAAGAAGACGAGATACACGGATAATGAACTTGAAGAATTCAAGCAGATCATTCTTGATAAATTGGCTAAGGCAAGGGAAGACCTCAAATTATTAACTGAGGCATATACCAATAATAGCGAAAACGACACGAACGATACTTCGCCCACTTTTAAGGTGCTTGAAGAAGGCCAGCAGGTGCTTTCGAAAGAAGAGAACAGCCGCCTAGCAGCGCGTCAGACACGCTTTATTAATAACCTGGAAAACGCGTTGGTTCGTATTGAAAATAAATCTTACGGTATCTGCCGGGTAACCGGAAAACTGATCGCCAAAGAACGGCTGAAAGCTGTGCCACATGCCACCCTTAGCATTGACGCTAAATTAGCACAGTCGAATCCTGAGATCATGAACTAACCCTTTAAAGAAAGATTCATTGAAGAAATCGCTGATTGTTATTTTTCTGATCTTGTTGTTAGATCAGGCTCTTAAGATTTATATCAAGCTAACTATGACATTGGGGGAAGAAATCCCGATGATCGGTGACTGGTTTAAGCTATATTTTACTGAGAATTACGGCATGGCCTTCGGTATGGAATTCGGTGGCGAATGGGGTAAACTTTCGCTCAGCATATTCCGTATCCTGGCAATTGTAGCTATTGGAATCTACCTGTATATGCTTACACGAAAAAAAAAGAAACATACAGGACTAATTATCAGCATTTCGATGATATTAGCTGGTGCCATTGGTAACATTATTGACAGTGCCTTTTATGGCATGCTGTTTACCCAAAGCAGTTACCATACTGTGGCTGAATTTGCTGCTTCTGGCGAAGGTTACGCAAGTTTTTTGCACGGACGCGTGGTTGATATGTTCTATTTCCCCATCATTAGTATTGCCCAGTCTGATTTACCTTCGTGGGTGCCCGATTTCATTTTCGGTTACGACAATCGATTCGTCTTTTTCAGGCCCATTTTCAATATCGCTGATTCATCCATCACCACCGGCGTATTCTGGCTTATTTTGTTTGAGCGGAAGCATTTATCGGTTTAAAAAAACACTTTAAAAGAAAAACCGCATTATCAAATTTGATACTGCGGTTTTTTAATTGTTGGTTGTACTTTATCTATAAAGGAATATTCCCATGCTTTTTGGGCGGATTGCTGGCTGACTTATTCTGTGTCATTTCCAGTGCTTGCACCAGTTTTTTACGTGTATTATGAGGGAAGATGATCTCGTCAATATAGCCCAATTCGGCAGCTTTATACGGACTGGCAAAATTCTCACGGTACTCTTCTACTGCTTTCTGCCGCTCTTCATCTGAATTGATCTTATTTCGGTAGATGATATTCACCGCTCCTTCTGGTCCCATTACGGCTATTTCAGCTGTCGGATATGCAAAATTATAATCAGCTCCAATATGCTTGGACGACATTACATCATAGGCACCACCATAAGCTTTTCTGGTAATAATGGTTATTTTTGGAACAGTAGCTTCAGCAAAAGCATATAATAATTTGGCTCCATGTTTGATGATACCACCAAATTCCTGAGCCGTTCCGGGTAAAAATCCGGGTACATCTTCAAATGTGATCAGGGGAATGTTAAAAGCATCGCAGAAACGCACAAAACGGGCCGCTTTTGTAGAGCTATTAATATCCAGCACCCCGGCAAGCACAGCAGGTTGGTTGGCCACAATGCCGATTGGTTTTCCAGCAATACGTGCAAATCCCACAATAATATTCTTCGCATAATGCGGTTGCACTTCGAGAAAATGGTTGTTGTCAATCACCGGCATGATAATATCCATCATATCGTATGGTTTGTTGGGGTCGGGAGGAATCACTTCATCCAGTTTGGGCTCCTCGCGACATAAATCATCCGTACAAACTTTTACCGGTGGATCTTCCATATTATTTGATGGTAAAAAGCTCATCAACTCCCGGATCATGATCATGGCCTGGTCATCATCTTCGGCTGTGAAATGGGCAACCCCACTTTTCTGGTTATGCGTCATGGCACCACCCAATTCTTCCATACTTACTTCCTCATTTGTCACCGTTTTAATTACATCCGGACCGGTAACAAACATATATGAAGTTTCCTTCACCATCATAATAAAATCGGTGATTGCAGGTGAGTAAACTGCACCACCAGCACAAGGCCCTAGAATGGCAGAAATCTGAGGAATGACACCTGAACTTCTTACGTTCCTGTAAAAAATATCAGCATAACCTGCGAGGCTTTCAACACCTTCCTGGATACGTGCTCCACCAGAATCGTTAAGCCCGATGACAGGTGCACCCATTTTCATGGCCATATCCATAATTTTTACAATCTTATCGGCATTGGCACGACTTAATGAGCCCCCAAATACAGTAAAATCCTGGGCAAAAACAAACATCAAACGGCCATCTATCTTACCATACCCTGATACCAAGCCATCTCCAAGAATCTTATTCTTATCCATGCCGAAATCGGTAGCACGGTGGGTTACAAATTCGTCAATCTCGACAAATGTTCCGGGATCCAGCAAAGCATTAATCCTTTCACGAGCCGTTTTCCTTCCGGCTTTATGTTGTCTTTCAATACGCTCTTTTCCACCGCCTAATTCCGCTTGCCTGCGCTTCTGTTCCAGTAGTTCAATTTTTGATTGTAACGACATCTTATATTTTTTTATTTGTTATCAATATCTTCCAATAATACCAAGTGCTGATGGCCTTCGATAGTGTCACCTTCATTCACCAGTATCTTTTTAATGATCTTATCGGTATTCACTTTATATTCACTTTCCATTTTCATGGCTGAAACGATGATGATAGTGTCTCCCCCTTTCACCACATCACCTTCCTTTACAAGTATTTTAACCACTTTTCCGGGCATAGGGGTCGAGATGAAAGCAGCATCATCATCTTCTGCACTTTTCCTGCTGTTTACATACCTTGTTTCAGCATCTATTATCTCCACATCATAGTGATTATACAACGTATTCACACTATACTTTTTATTTTCAGTTTGGGTAAGCTCTACATTAAATGATACGCCATCCAGCAGAATCGAATATACACCGTTTTCAACTTCAATGATATCTATATCATAAATCCGGTCATCAACAGCGATTTTGGCTTTGTTTTTATTTCTTTCAAGCAGTTCTATTTTGGAAAGCTCATCGTTTCGTTTTATATCGTACAACATGGTTTGATGTTTGAATTGTGTTTCTTATTATCCTAATTTGTTTGAAGTATAAAGTTTGAGGTTCTGAGTTAGAAATCTTCTTCCGTTTTACAATCGTTCCAGATTCTTTTTCCTGCCACAGTTTTTCCATTTGCTGTCATTTTCATTTCTAAAAACCGGAAGACTCCTTTCATCAAGTCGCTCCAAATAATTAAAAAATGCGGCCATGGAAGCTATATCTTTCAGTTTTTGTGAAGGTGAGTCCTTTTCCATAAGTAAACCTTCATTATCCTGGATAAAATGTGTGTTGTACCTGCCCTTTTTAAAATCGGGCACATCCATGATCCTGTTTAAAAAAGGAATGGAAGTTTTTATGCCGGTAATCTTATAGGCATACAAGGCTCTTTTCATCCTGTCAATAGCCTCATCACGGGTTGGCGCCCACACAATAAGTTTTGAGATCAATGGGTCATAATGGATTGGTATTTCATAACCTTCATACACATAACCATCGTGCCTCACCCCCAATCCGAGTGGTTCCGTAATATGCTTTATCAAGCCCGGATTTGGCATGAAGTTGTTATCCGGATCTTCGGCATAAATACGTGCTTCTATAGCATGGCCATTTTGAACGAGTTCATCTTGTTTTAGTTTTAAAACTTCATTATTGGCAATCTTTATTTGTTCTTTTACAAGGTCCACACTTACCACCCTTTCGGTGATCGGGTGTTCCACCTGCAAGCGGGTATTCATTTCCAGAAAATAATAATTGAGGTTATCATCAACTATAAACTCGATGGTTCCTGCTCCGGAATAGTTCACCGCTTTGGCGGCAGCCACTGCATGCTTACCCATATCATCGCGAACTTCCGGTGTCATTATCGGTGAAGGTGTTTCTTCAATTACCTTCTGATGCCGGCGCTGAACGGAACATTCTCTTTCAAACAGGTGAATACAATTTCCATGGTTATCAGCCAGAATCTGAAATTCAATATGATGAGGTGAATTGATATATTTTTCGATATAAACAGCATCATTACCAAAAGCTGCTTTGGCTTCAGATTTAGCAGAGCTTACTGCGGGTAATATGTCCTTTTCATGCTTTACCAATCGCATGCCTTTTCCACCCCCACCTGCACTTGCTTTGATCATCACCGGCAAACCAATTTCTTTTATTACCTCAACCGCTTCATCCAAATCTTGTATAGGCTCAATAGTGCCGGGCACGACAGGCACATTCGCCTTCTGCATCGTTTTACGGGCGGTAATTTTATCACCCATAGTATTGATAGCGAATGACGATGGCCCGATAAATATGATGCCTTCCTTTTTACAGCGGTCGGAAAACTCGGCATTCTCCGATAAAAATCCATAACCCGGATGAATAGCATCAGCCTTTGTTTTTTTGGCTACATCAATGATATGATCAATTACGAGGTAGCTTTCGTTTGAAGGTGCCGGTCCTATACAATAAGCTTCATCGGCATACCTCACATGCATGGATGTGCGGTCGGCTTCTGAAAAAACGGCAACGGATTTGATGCCCATCTCGCGGCAGGAACGCATCACGCGCACAGCAATCTCCCCCCTGTTGGCTACTAAAATCTTTTTAATCATGGTGTTTTGCTTTATTATCAAGAGACTCAGGTGTTTGTACAATACAAAACACTTACTAAGAACGGGTAAAGATAAAAAAACCTTCGATAGTTGGGATAATGATAAAAATCACAATGATCGCAATCGATTGATTTGATCATGAATGAAAGAAATAATTCTCGCTATTTCATTCTGTAAAAGACGCCAATTTGCTACAATTGAGATTATTTCAATTAAATTTGTGGCTCAAATAAAATTTAAACGCATACAACATGACAAAACTATCTGATAAAGTAGCTCCCGGTGTGGCCACCGGCGATGATCTGAATAAAATTTTTAAGGCTGCCAAAGAGGGGCAATATGCTCTTCCTGCTGTAAATGTGGTGGGAACTAATTCAATAAATGCAGTGATGGAAGCGGCAAAAAAAGTAAAGGCGCCGGTTATAATTCAATTCTCTAATGGCGGTGGTGCTTTTTATGCCGGTAAAGGACTCTCCAACGAAAATGAAAAAGCAGCCATTGCAGGATCTGTTTCCGGTGCTTTGCATGTGCATCAATTGGCAGAAATATATGGTATTCCTGTTATTTTACATACTGACCATGCGGCTAAAAAACTGCTGCCATGGATTGATGGCTTGCTGGATGCCGGAGAAGCGTATTATGCTCAACATGGCAAGCCTTTGTTTAGTTCGCATATGCTTGACTTATCAGAAGAGCCACTGAATGAGAACCTGGAAATTTGCGCCAAATATCTTGAAAGGATGAGCAAAATTGATATGACACTGGAGATCGAACTCGGCATTACCGGTGGTGAAGAAGACGGGGTTGATAACACGGATGTGGACAGCTCAAAATTATACACCCAACCTGAAGAAGTGGCTGAAGCGTATGAAGTACTTTCAAAAATTAGTAAGAATTTCACCATCGCTGCAGCATTCGGAAATGTGCACGGTGTTTACAAACCCGGGAATGTAAGGTTAGAGCCTGTTATTCTGGCAAACTCTCAAAAATATATTGCCGAAAAATTCAATACTGAAAAGAACCCGGTGAATTTTGTTTTCCACGGAGGTTCAGGTTCAGAACCTGAAAAAATTAAGGAAGCAATTTCTTATGGTGTTGTGAAAATGAATATTGATACCGACACCCAATGGGCTTATTGGGATGGTGTTCGCGCATATGAAGCTAAAAACCACGATTACCTGCAGGGGCAAATTGGTAATCCGGATGGTGAAGACGTTCCAAACAAAAAGTATTATGATCCGCGAAAATGGTTGCGTTCAGGTGAAGATGCAATGGTTAAAAGACTGGAGCAGGCATTTAATGACCTGAATTGTATTAACAGGTATTAAATTGAATTTTGGGTTAATGATTGATGCGGGAAAGCTAGCTTTTCCGCATTTTTCTTTTTGGCCTCTTGTGGTTTCTTATTACCTTTGTTTTCATAGCCAGTAATTATGCTTGAATACCCCCCTAAAATACTCATGGCGTTTGGTGAAACTTTTAGTGATGAAGGTGAAAACTTCTATAAATGGCTGTTGGAAAATGGTTATCCTGAACTGGCCGCGTTAAGCAGTGGGATTAAAGGCAGTAAAGAAGCCATCGAATGGTTGTTGAAAAATAAATACCCACAGTTTGCTGCATTTGATGGCGCCATCGACAAACAGGTTGGTGCTTATGCCTGGTTGAGGAAGTTTAATTTTGATTTTTTAACCGTTTTTGCTGACGCGATCAATGAAAAGCAGGAAGCAATTAACTGGCTTAAAGAAAATGAACTGGATATGTTTGTTTATCTGGCTTCAAAGATCAATGCCTACCGCAATAACCAATCATTCGATTACCACAAATTGCATTTTTAGCATAAAAAAAGCTGTTCTATCAAAGAACAGCTATACAATGTAATTGTTGGTTTTCTTTTATCCACACTTGGAGTGCCCGCAGGATTTGCAAATAAGGCATCCGTCTTCATAAATCAGTGTATCCTCACCACAATCGGGGCATAAAGTATCAACCGGCGTACCGTTGGGTATGTATCTTTTCAATGCCCTTACCACCCCGTTTTTCCATGTATTGATATTGTCGTCTTCCACGTTCAGGTTTGAAACCAGGTCAATCACATATGGCAAAGGCATACCATGACGCAATACACCGGAAATCAATTTAGCATAATTCCAGTAAGTTCTTTCAAAAGAACGCGATAAACCCTGAACAATAATTTCGTAACCTTGTTTGTCTTTAAATTTAAAATCGTAACGCGACTTTTCTCCTTTAATTTTTTCTTTTACAACCGAACCTTTTTCAACCCAGGGTGGCAAATAAAAGTCATCCGCTTTACCTGTGAAAATCTCGTATGGCTTGTTATTGATCGTTCCTATGACTGCAACCCATTTTTCATAATTATTCTGGAAACGGATAATATCAGCCTCTACCACTTTGGGTCTTGGTGGTGCTTTGGTTTCCCTGAATTCATCCTTGTCATCTTCATCCTTGCCTACAAGCACTCCTGAGCGCGAACCATCACGGTAAATGGTCATACCTTTACATCCACTTTCCCAGGCGGTCAGATAAATATCGCTTACTAGTTCTTCAGTAGCATCTTTTGGTACGTTTACAGTAACACTGATTGAATGATCTACCCACTTTTGAATTTCTCCCTGCATTTTCACTTTGCTCAACCAATTAATATCATTGGATGTGGCATTAAAGTAAGGGGATTTTTCAATGATCTTATTTAATTCTTCGTCCGGCAAGTCTTTAATTTCCTTTACGTTATATCCTTGTGAATTTAACCAAACTTCAAATTTTGGATGAAATACATTGTATTCTTCCCATGCATCTCCAACATCGTCAATAAAACCTACAACTACATTTCTATCATTGGGATTTACTTTCCTGCGGCGTTTGTAGGATACCATAAAAGCGGGCTCGATGCCTGAAGTAGTTTGCGTACAGATACTAACGCTTCCGGTTGGAGCAATTGTGAGCATGGCAATGTTGCGCCTGCCCACCATTTTCATTTTCTCATATACGTGTGGTGCATTTTCCCTGATTCTTTCGATGAATGGATTACCGGCTTCTTTTTTCGCATCAAATATAGGAAATGAGCCTCTTTGTTCCGCTAAATCAACTGAAGAACGATATACTTCTATAGCCAATAATTTATGTACCTCAGTAGAAAATTTAATTGCTTTTTCAGATCCGTATTTTAAACCAAGTGCCGCCAGCATATCTCCTTCTGCTGTTATTCCTATACCGGTTCTTCTACCCTGGGTTGATTTCTCTTTGATCTTCTCCCATAGCCTTTTCTCAACAGCTTTGATCTCTTCAGCTTCTGGATCAGCATTAATTTTGTCGAGAATGGCATCTACTTTTTCTACTTCCAAATCAACAATATCATCCATCATTCTTTGCGCAATACCAGCATGTTCAGTAAAAAGATCGCCATCGAAATAGGCATCTTTCGTGAAAGGATTTTTCACATAGCTATATAAATTCAAAGCCAATAAGCGGCAGCTATCATATGGGCATAATGGTATTTCGCCACAGGGATTTGTAGAAACAGTTTTAAATCCATGTTCGGCATAATTATCAGGAATCGATTCTTTGATCACCGTATCCCAAAAGAGAATACCCGGTTCGGCTGACGACCAAGCATTATGAATGATCTTTTTCCATAAACTTAGGGCTTCAATTTCTTTTTCATAAAGCGGTTTTTCAGCATTAATTGGAAATTGCTGTTTGTAAAGTTTATCTTCTTTAACCGCTGTCATGAATTCATCGTCAAGTTTCACCGACACATTGGCTCCTGTAACTTTTCCTGATTCCATTTTTGCATCAATAAAATTCTCGGCGTCCGGGTGTTTCACACCAATACTCAGCATAAGAGCACCACGTCTACCATCCTGTGCCACTTCACGGGTGGAGTTCGAATACCGTTCCATGAAAGGCACTACTCCAGTGGAAGTAAGTGCTGTATTTTTAACCGGACTACCTGAAGGGCGTATGTGTGTAAGATCGTGTCCAACACCACCCCGGCGTTTCATTAACTGTACCTGTTCCTGGTCAATTTTCATGATACCACCATACGAATCAGAGTCGCCATCATTTCCGATTACAAAGCAGTTTGAAAGGGATGACACCTGGAAATCATTCCCAATGCCAGCCATGGGACTGCCTGCCGGAATGATATATGTAAACCTGTCGAGTACTTCAAATATTTCTTTTTCACTTAAAGGATTGGGGTATTTTTGTTCAATCCTGCCGATTTCCCTGGCAAGCCTGCGATGCATATCTTCAGGGGTACGTTCGTACAGATTGCCTGCGCTGTCCTTAAGGGCATACTTATTCATCCACACATTAGCAGCCAGTGCATCACCATTGAAATAGGCGGTGGCAGCTTCTAAAACTTCTTCGTGGTTATATTGTTTAATGGGGGTTGTTTCTTCTTTAATATTTTCTTCAGTCACCGCTTCTTTTTGCAGTTCTTCCTGTTCTGTGACTACATTAAATTCCACCTGTTCTTCTCTCATTTCCGATCTTCTTCTTTCTTCCAATACTTTATCGTAAAAATCCTTTTCCTGTTTATCCGCCTTGGCTTGCAAGTCAAGATTTTGCTCTGGTTTTCTGTCTAAATTCAAGAAAAGATTGTTCTCCATAACTAGTGTGCTTCCTCGAGTTGTTTTTTGGTTAAATGTCTGTTAATCTATAAGTTACAAAAGGGGAAAATACGCCTTTACTGGTGTGCAATATACAACAGAAAATAGATACACTCTGCTATTTGTTTTCAACAAGGGTAGGTGAATAAAAACTAAAATGCGCTGAATTAAGTCTTTATATATTGAAAAAAGATCAAAAAAATAATTCAATGCTTTTTGGCACAGTTTTAATTATCGGTGTTCCGATGTTTAGAATCAGAAATCAGTCTGAAAATTCAGGAATATTTCCCATTAGAAATCCAAACTTAGGGACAAGTAATAAACGGGCTTTCGTATTTGGTAATCTTCAACACCCCAAGATACATCACCTCTAATGAAATATCCCAATAAATGCATTCTGGCGCCGAATCCGAAACCGCCCACGATAGGTTCTTTTTGTACTTCTACGGAAATGAGCAAGGGTCCACTTTGTATATATTTTGTGTACAAGGCATTTTCGGGTGAGTAAGGACTTACACCTGTCCAGGCAGTTCCGATATCACCAAATGCTACCAACTGGAAATTCCTTAAGAAGCCTGAACTTAGCGGCGTTTTTGAAAAGTACTGGAACAGCGGAAACCGGAGCTCGGAGTTTATAACTAGAAAACTATTCCCGTTTCTGATGTTCTGATTAAAGCCACGCATATTGGTTGCCAGGGTTTGGTAAGCATAGTTCTGATCATAGTCAATGGGGGTATCGTAATTAAACTTGGGTATCAACCAATTATCAACGCCACCCATATAATAAATGAGGTTGTCATTCCCCAGGGAGGTGCTTCCGGCAATTCTGTTAGCCCATATAAATGTACGACTGATTTTTTGATAATGCCTAATATCGAATCCCAATAAAAACAGGTTTCTGTCGAGGTTATCCATATCTACTAATTGATGATATTCGGCAAACAGTTTATATCTCAAACCATAATACAAGTTCATGCCCACATTTCGCGTATTGTCGAATACCAATTCTGTTTTTAGTCCTGCCCAATGCTCATACTCATTTGGTAATTCAAGGCTGAACTGGTCGGTCGCCAATGCGACATACATGTCGTTCCTGTACATGGCAGTTCCCCTCAGGCTTAGCGCTTCATTAAATGGCCACTTTAAAATATAAAACAATTCATGCGAATGCACACGAACAAGCGTATAGCCAATTGAACCTTCCAGCGTATTCCTGTGAAAAACGATTTCTCTGTCTAGCCGTTTTTTAAGATTTGAATAGCTGAACAAGTATTCATTATTAATGAGACTGAAATTAAGACGTACACCCCCCACAAAACGATGGTCTTCCATCAGGTCGTTAACCCCCATTTGGAAAAAAACATTAAAGCCCGGGTTCAAATAGATTGGGCCGCCACCTCCGGTAAAAGGCTGATAGCTGTAGTTTATGTAGGTAAAATCTACTTGCGAGATCATGTCATTTAAGAAATACTCTACCCTGTAATTAAGCCGTTTGGGTATTTTGAACTTATCATTACCGAAATCCCAGCTGTCATCTGAAATAGTGATTACCTGACCGTCGCCACCAATTATTTTTTTCTCTTTTTTCGTTCCTGTAAACTCGTTACCCATTTCATCTACATACACCATTCTGAAGGTTTTTAATTTTGTGGCTTCGGGCTTTTTGGCGAGAACGGTGTCAATTGCTTCTACGGGCACGATGATTTCAGGTGGTTTTTCTGGCTTTAGCTTGCTTTTTAATAATGCCATATAGGGCGTGTCTTCCAGTTTCAATGAGAGGCTCCCATTATATGAGGGCGTTGTGTTTACATAAATTTTATATGTATTGTCATCATAATATACTAAAGCCTTTTTACCTGCTCGGAATGACGTGTGCTGGTCCTGAATATTGCGGGAATAATCCGTTATGGCTTTCGACCTCACAAAATAACGGTAATGAATAGACGTATCCACCGAACTTACTGTGCTGTCAATAGCCGCCAGGTAGGTATTGTAAATACCATTTTCATCACTCAGGTAGGAGATGGTATTATAACCGTATGATTCTGGCCTCACCTCGTTAGCAATAGGTGTTTCGGTAATCCTTTTTAATATCAGGTCCTTTTTTGCATAGTTATATACATACAGGTCGAAATTGTCCTCAAAGTCAATCAGAGATTCTGGTTCAACGCCAAGCGTATCATTATTTCTGTTCGAGCTGAAAACGATTTGAGATGACCGGTTTATAAAACGTGGATTCAGGTCAGTATAAATATCATCGGTAATTTTATTGAAAGAACTGGCAGCAATATTAAAAACAAATATATCACTCTGCCCCTTTTGTACCGCTGACATCACCATAAAACGACCATCATCGGAATAGGAGAAATCCGTTACTTTCTGCACATTGTATATTATCTGCCTGGTCATCTTCTTTTCATCCAGGTTGTACATATACAACCAGGGCATTCCTTTTCGTTCGATAATAAAACTTAATAGTTTTCCGGTAGGATGCCAGGCCAATAGTGGATAGCTATAATCAGTTTTGGTATCGATTCGGGTGCCTGATTTAAATATTTTTTTTCGTTTGTCTGTTTGAAGGTCATACAGGTAAATTTTATATTTCCCGTAATCGTTTGAAGTATAGGCGAGTTTTCTGCCGAATGGATCTATTTGAGGCTGACCATATACCACATCATTCTTGAATTTTACATCTAAAAGGCCATCCGGAGATTGCTCATTATCTTGGAATTCACTGTATTGTTCCATGTAAAAATTCCGCCATTCTTCAATCAGCCGTTTAAAGGGTAACCCGATCACATACATAATTCCCTTATCCACACTGTTGCTCACGCTGGTCATATGGATGATGTTGCTCACCGCGGTTTCGCCGTATTTCATAGCGATATAGCGCCACAATGAATGGCCTGCATACACTGCATCAGGACCATTAATATTATTGACCTTTTTATACCTGCCCGATAGTATACCATCACGCACACGGTTATCATATTCCACGCTCCAATCCTGACTCAAATAGGAAATCATCCCTTTTTTATACCAGTCAGGGATGGAAAAAAAAGTGGCAGTTTTAACCTGCTGGCCCAGGCTGCCGCCAAACATCATCTGGTCAAAAAGCACTTCGGCAATACCGGCATTAATTTGTTCCTGAAACTGCACATGATTGCCATCAAAATATAAAAGCACCTGGGTGCCTATAATGTGTGTAATGCCACCGGTATTATAGGTTTGGTCGGTAATTAAACCAATATTGCTTTGTTTAAGGTCGGTTAAATTGTTGAAGATGATAAATTTGATCTTTTTATCAAGGTAGCTTTCAATTTTCGATTCCATCATGGGTATTTGCTGGTTCGCATACTCAGCGGTAAACTCTGCCAACTCTTTACCATTCAGATAGAAATAGGTGTCGAAATCATCAAATTTGTAATAGGTCCAAAGAAATTCGTTGAATTGCACACGGTTCTTACCAAAGGTCATATTCGACCCATTATAAAACTGGGCTTTCATATTTGGAGATAAAAACAGCAGTGTCAATATCAATCCAAACCAGGCTGGTTTATATGTCTTTTTCTTCGTATTAGACAAAACGAGTACAAAAAAGTGAGAATGCTAATTTATAACAAAATTTAAACCAAAATATTACTTTCATGTGCTTGACTTCCATTAGAACTAAAGATGTACTTTTGAAACGAAAAGCTAAACATTATGATAAAAATCCATCGATTCCCCTTCAACGACTTCCAGGTAAACACTTATGTAGTGTATGACGACACTAAAGATTGTATCATATTTGACCCGGGAATGTACTATGAAAATGAGAAAGATACTTTAACGGATTTTATTGCTTCAAATAATTTAAAACCAGTCCTTCTTGTAAACACCCATGCACATATCGATCATATTATTGCCAATGATTTTATTGCAAAAAAGTATCAAATTAAACTGGTTGCGCATAAGGAAAGTCAGAATTTTTTGAAACATGCGAAGGAATATGGCCGGAATTTTGGTATCGAGTTAGATGAAGTAAAACCAATTGATATTTTTATCGACGAAGAAAAACCTTTGAAATTTGGTAATTCGGAACTTCAAATTCTATACACGCCTGGTCATGCTGACGGCAGCCTTTGTTTTTATGCCAAAGAAGCTGATTTTATAATCACCGGCGATGTACTCTTCTTTCAAAGTATCGGCCGTACTGACCTGCCTACCGGGAATTATGACTTGCTTCAGGAAAGCATCTGGGAAAAACTATTTACCCTGGCCGAAAAGACCACTGTCTACCCAGGCCATGGCCCTGAAACTACCATTGGTTACGAAAAACTACACAATCCTTTTGTTGCGATCGGAAAAGACCTCTCATAATAAGTCTTCGC
>JAZBOW010000031.1:0-4544 GCA_036351335.1 Bacteroidales bacterium
GAATAACAATCCGCAAGTATGGATCAATTCATCAGCGCCTGAAATAACAACACCACCGCCATTGTTTTTCAGTTCAATGGCTTCCTTAAATTTATCGTGATTGGGGCCGAAAATAACTGGCTTGCCATAGGTGGCAGCTTCCAGCAAATTATGAATTCCTGCACCAAAGCCGCCCCCGATATAGGTAATGTCGGCATATGTATACAGGTAGGAAAGATAACCGATGCCGTCAATAATCATAACGCGACTGTTTTTTAAATCACCATCAGCTGCTGATGAATAAAGCACCGGGCTGTATTTTTGAAATTTCTTTTTGAGTTGGTCAATATGCTCTCTGTCAACCTGGTGGGGTGCTATGATGGTCTTGAACGGTGTATTTGACTTTTCGATCAGTTCCAGCAATTTATCTTCATCGGCAGGCCATGTACTGCCGGCGATCAGCAAGGGTTTTTTATCTGCAAAAGTTTCCATGAGTGGAAACTCCTTTTTTTCTTCAGACAAGGCAATAACACGGTCGAAACGGGTGTCGCCGATCATCTCGGCATGGTAAATTTTGATGCTTTCAAGCAGTTCAAGTGATGTATCATCCTGTACAAAAAGGAAGGTAACTTTCCGTAATTGTTTCCTGAACCAGCCACCCCAAAACCTGAAAAAATGCTGTGAAGGCCTGAAAATGCTGGAAACCATAAACAACGGAATTTTTCTGAGGTACAGCTCATTGATGTAATTAAACCAGAATTCATATTTAATGAAAAATACGGCACGTGGTTGCACCAGCTTTATAAATTTTCGGGCATTACGGGCTGTATCCATCGGCAGGTAAAAAACAAAATCGGCATGCGCATAGTTTTTGCGCACTTCATAACCAGATGGTGAAAAGAAAGTCAGCAGGATTTTATAATCTTTATACCGTTTCCGAATGGCTTCTATCAGCGGCCTTCCCTGCTCAAATTCACCCAGGCTGGCACAATGCATCCAGATGATCTTATCATCTTTTCCGATGGCATTTTTCAAATCAGTGAAAACAGATTTTCTTCCCTGAACCCACTTTTTGGCTTTTTCATTACCGGAAAGTGCAGCTATTTTAATGGCTTCCTGGTAAAAGAAAATAAACAAGTTATAGAAGAGCCGCATCAGGATTAATTGTAATAGTATTTATCGGGCGCACGGTTATAGATGGGGATCATCCAGCCTACTTTTATTCCATAAAATAAATCAAAGTGATTCGATTCGTCTTTTTGCATCAGATCGAAAATGTAATCGCGCTGGCTTTTTGTAAAGGCCTGGTAAAACTCGAAACCTGCATAAAAGTTCAGCACCCTCGATTTGCTCATGAAGTAATACCCGATGAACTGGTTCAAATTAAACCCGGCCGTGAGCCTGTCGTATCCTTTGGCGTAGTCACCGGTGATCTGTGGTGCCGTTTCATGTTGTACATCGATATTAAGCCGGTGTGCCAGGTAGCCAAAGCCGCCCATCAGAAAGATACCTGAATTGGGATTGGCAGCCAGCAGGTTAAAAACTTTTCCGGCCCGGAAGTTAATGCTATACCCTCTTTCGTACATGCTGTAGAGGGTATATACCCCGTTTCCATCAATAATAAAGCCCGCATCCGTTAAAACGAATTTTAAAATGGAATCTGAATTTTTAATATCGCTGCCGAAAATAAAATTGACATCGAGTGAGAATAAGATATTTTTTTTCGATTTGTACATCATGCCTCCGCCAATGGTAGAATTATTGCCATATTGTTTGGCTATGTCGCCACCCGGAAACTGGTAAGCGTAGGTAATGGTTGGGCTGAAAGCCGCCACAGTTGAATCGTTGATGTTCACCTGTGCATTCAATGAAAGCAAGAAGCTGAACATAAGCAGCAGAATAATAGGAAATATTCTCATTCAAAAACGGATTTGAAGCAAAGATAGTAAATAGGTGTTGTTATGTGTTTTTAAGCTCAATTTTGATTACTTAAAAATTGCTATTTCCTGAACGGAAAAAACGCGATTTTCGTCTCCCTTTTCCTACCTTTGTCGCTCATTTAACATATCAGATTAAACCCTATTCAAATGATAAAATATCAGATGGTTGACCTGGTGGGTCAATACAAGAAAATCAAACCGGAAGTTGACGAAGCGATGATCGGCATTATGAACAATGCTTCATTTATTAATGGCCCTGCTGTAAGGCAATTCCAGGAAAATTTGCAGAATTATTTAAACGTAAAGCATGTGATTCCATGTGCCAATGGAACAGATGCCTTGCAAGTGGCTTTAATGGCGTTGGGATTGCAGCCCGGAGACGAAGTAATTACCACTTCTTTTACCTTCATTGCCACGGCTGAGGTGATTGCATTGTTGAAGTTAACCCCCGTCCTGGTTGATGTGGATCCTGATACATTTAATATCACACCGGAGGCCATTGAAAACGCGGTTACGCCAAAAACAAAAGCCATTATTCCTGTCCATCTCTTTGGGCAGTGTGCCGATATGCACAATATCAGGGAGGTTGCTAAAAAACACAATTTGTTTATCGTAGAAGACACCGCCCAGGCCATAGGTGCTGATTATACTTGCTCGAAAAGCGGCAATACCAAAAAAGCCGGGACCATTGGCGACATTGGATGTACTTCTTTCTTTCCTTCAAAAAATTTAGGCGCTTTTGGTGATGGCGGTGCTATTTTTACTAATGATGATGAACTGGCAGCCCAAATGCGTGTGGTGGTAAACCACGGCATGGCGGTAAGGTATTATCACGATTATATTGGTGTGAATTCACGTCTCGATAGTATGCAGGCAGCTGTGCTCGACATCAAACTGAAACACCTGAATGAATATACCAAAGCAAGGCAGGAAGCGGCGGATTTTTATAATAAGGCTTTTACCAACAACCCAAAGATTAAAACACCTGTTACTGCAGACTATACAACCCATGTTTACCACCAGTACACGCTTGTGTTAAAAGGTGTTGACAGGGAAGGCTTAATGGCGCACCTGGCGGACAAAGGTGTGGCTTCGGCCGTTTATTACCCCGTGCCATTGCATATGCAAAAAGCTTATATCGATCCCAGGTATAATGAAGGCGATTTCCCGGTAACGGAAATGCTGAGCAAATCTGTATTATCATTACCAATCCATACCGAATTAACGCCTGAAATACAAAAAGAGATAACCGATGCGTTATTAGAATATGTAAATTCGTAACATGGAAAAGGAGTATTTTGTACACGAAACAGCCGTCATCGACGAAAATTGCTCCATTGGCAAGGGAACAAAAATCTGGCATTTTTCACATATCATGTCAGGTTGTAAAATTGGGGACGACTGTAATATCGGGCAGAATGTGGTGGTTTCGCCAAAAGTTATATTGGGCAATAATGTAAAAATCCAGAATAATGTTTCTGTCTATACAGGCGTCATCTGCGAAGATGATGTGTTCCTCGGCCCATCAATGGTGTTTACCAACGTGGTGAATCCCCGGAGTGCCGTCAATAGGAGGGGACAATATGTGGAGACACTCGTAAAAAAAGGCGTTTCCATTGGTGCCAATGCCACCATTGTGTGTGGACATCCCATAGGTGAATATGCCTTTATCGGTGCTGGGGCTGTGGTGACCAAAGAAGTAGCACCTTATGCCTTGGTAGTTGGCAATCCGGGCAGACAAACCGGTTGGATGAGCGAATACGGGCATAAACTGGAGTTCAATAAAAACGGTATTGCCATTTGCCCTGAGAGCAAAGAAAAATACAAATTAACCAATGGCAGTGTGAGTAAAATGAACGAATGATGAAAATACTTGTAACAGGCGGCACAGGCTATATTGGTTCGCATACGGTTGTGGAGTTGCAGCAGCAGGGCTATGAAGTCATCATCATTGACAACCTGTCGAATTCCCGTGCTGAAATTGCCGGGCAGATTGCAAAGATCACGGGTGTAAAACCCACTTTGGAAGTGTTTGACCTGACGGATAAACAAAAAACAAAGGCCTTTTTCAAAAAGCACCACGACCTGTCGGGTGTGATCCATTTCGCTGCTTCAAAAGCAGTGGGTGAATCGGTTGAGAAACCACTAAAGTATTATGACAATAACCTGGGCTCACTGATCAATGTGCTGGAAAGCATGATCGAGAACGATATTCAAAATTTCGTATTCTCATCGTCCTGCACGGTATATGGGCAGCCGGATGTGTTGCCTGTATCTGAAAAAGCGCCCATCAAACCTGCCGAATCACCTTATGGAAATACCAAGCAGATTGCGGAGGAAATTCTGCGGGATACCATCAAAGTTTCGCAGTTAAAAGCCATTGCTTTGCGGTATTTCAACCCGATTGGAGCACATGAATCGGCTGAAATAGGGGAGTTGCCACAGGGGGTACCCAATAATCTTGTGCCCTATATTACGCAAACAGCAAAAGGAATTAGAGCGTTTCTAAGTGTTTGGGGCGATGATTATAACACACCTGACGGTACGGCTGTACGTGATTATATTCATGTGATGGACCTGGCCAAAGCCCATGTGGTGGCCGTGCGCCGGATGCTCGAAAATAAA
>JAZBOW010000032.1:0-2101 GCA_036351335.1 Bacteroidales bacterium
AATGGGTAGATCCGGGAAAAATGATTTAATTTGTAAACATATATGAACTCCGAAATACTGCATTATATTTTAATAGTGGTGATTGTGCTGGCTGCAGCAGCACTGGTGAACCTGGTGGTGCGATTTATCATGAACCGTATCATTAAGAAATTTACCAAACGAATCAATGTCGATCCGACCAATTTTTCTTTTATAAAGAATTCCATTGGTTTCATCATTTATTTTTCGGCCATCATTATCATCTTCCTGATGATCCCATTTTTAAAAACCATGGGTGCAGGTTTGTTGGCAAGTGCGGGAATTTTAGCAGCCATCATTGGGTTTGCATCACAAAAAGCTTTCGCCAACATCATTGGTGGTATTTTTATATTGATGTTCAAACCTTTCAGGGTGGGTGATACCATCGAAGTGGGCAGTCTTAATAAAGGTGTGGTAGAGGAGATTACGCTTCGTCATACGGTGATCAGGAATTATGAAAACCGGCGGATGATCATCCCGAATGCCAATATCAATGATGAAACTATTATCAACAGTACCATCAGCGATACCAGGATCAGGAAATTTATTGACTTCGGGATCAGTTACGATTCCGATATTGATAAGGCTATGACAATCATTCGGGAAGAAGTTGAGAAGCACAAAAACTTTCTGGATATCAGAACGAAGCAGGAAATTAAAGACAAGGCACCAGCCGTAACTATTTTTGTTTCCGGTCTGTCCGATTTTTCCGTAAACCTGAGAGCCTATGCCTGGACACCTGGCAATGATGAAGCTTTCGGGTTGCATTGCGATGTGTTAAAGTCGGTAAAAGAACGCTTTGATAAAGAAGGGGTGGAAATACCGTTCCCTTACAGAACTATAGTTTACAAAAAAGATTTGGATGAGCAAAAGGCCAAAAAAGCGTAAAGATAAACACCTTGATCCGTTGCAAGTGCAATTCATCGGGCATCGCTACCTTGAGAGTCCCAATATGCAGTTGTTCAAATACAATGCGGATACCTATTCCGAAAATAAGGATATTGATCATGACAATATTCCTGAAATTGACCTGAATGATGCTAACTTTTACTGGCTCAATATGCATGGTATACATGATGCAGCATTAGTGAGTAAGGTATGTGCCATGGTGGGTGCCCACCGCTTGGTGGTGCAGGATATTTTGGATACCACAGAAAGAACTAAATTGCAGGAATTTGACAACCACCTGTTTTTTACGATTCGTTCCGTGTCATACGACAAAGAAAAGCAGGAACTGGAGAATGAAAAGATCAGTTTTTTACTGGGTAAGAACTACGTGATCTCATTCCAGGAAAAAAAAGGTGACTATTTTGAATACATCCGGCAGCGCATTCGTGAGAGTAAAGGATTGTCGCGTCAGCGTAGCAGCGATTACCTGTTGTTTGTATTGCTGGATGCCGTGCTTCATAATTATTTCAATGTGATTGAAAACATTGATCAGGTAGTTTCTGAAGTGCCCGTTTCAGAACTGATAAAAAAAACCGATCCTGAAATGATTATTGGTTTTGAAAATCAAAAAGTGCAATTACGCGAAGTAAAGTCATACATTATGCCTTTTTATGATTCCGTACAGTTGCTTGAAAATGGTGATTCGGAATATGTTAAAACTACCCATACGAAATATTTTTTCGACCTGAAAGACCAGTGTCTGCAGGTTAAAGATCATATTGAATCGCTGATTCAGAAGCTGGAAAGTATGTCGGCACTGTATTTCTCTTTGCAGGGGCATCGAGCCAATGAGATCATGAAGACACTGACGATCGTAGCTGGCATTTTTATTCCACTTTCGTTTATCGCCGGCTTGTACGGGATGAATTTTGAGTATATGCCCGAACTCGGGTATAAATATGCTTATTTTATACTGCTTGGAGTTATGGCCGGCGTGGTTATTGGGATGGTCTGGTATTTCAAGAGAAAGAAATGGTTTTGAAAAACAAAATTATTAATTAACCATTAATACATCTTCAGGAATTTGCTGCAAGTTCTTTAATCGATAGAGAAAAGCCTTTTTTGCTACAACGCCATTTCTGATAATGGCTATGGTATCTGCAGGGAGTATCTCTTCAAAATAGACATCCAAATT
>JAZBOW010000033.1:0-18055 GCA_036351335.1 Bacteroidales bacterium
CAATCACCTTTGATTTTTGCAGTTACTTTCAGTTCACGATGAATGTTCCATATACTCAATGAATTCAAATTTTCAATTGAGTCGTAAAAGTCTTTTAATTCATCTGGAATTTCATTCATAGTTTTTGGTCAAACTTGCAGCTAACTTCTTTTATGCGTCATAAAAGTACCGAATAACACCTAATCTGAGGGTGCAATCGGTAGTTTTTTGTTCTGTTTATCCCTTTTTGTTATTTCCTTAAAAGCCATATCCAAAGGACTTTGTATTTGATTCAGGCTTTTACGACTTACATGTGTATAGATCATCGTGGTTTTTGGATCATTATGTCCCAGCAATTCCTGTATATAACGTAAATCAATACCACCTTCTAATAAATGAGTAGCATAGGAGTGTCGAAGTGTGTGCGGTGTTACACGCTTTTTAATGCCAGCCAACTCACACGACTTTCTAAGAAAGTTCCTTATACTCTCGGGGCTGTATTTTCCATTTTTTTGTCCCTCAATAAAATATTGTTTTGGCTGGTAAGTCGTAAAATAATTTTCCAGCAATGGCAATATACTTTCAGCCAATACAACATACCTGTCCTTTCTGCCTTTTCCCTGGTAAATTTTAACTAACTTACGATTAAAGTCAATATCTGAGATCCTTAAATTTATAACCTCGCTTATCCTTAATCCGCATGCATAAATCATAGCTAAGGTGGCCCTGTGCTTCAGGTTTTTGGTATTTCGTAAAATGTCTATCACTTCTTCTTGTGAGAGGATTACTGGTAAAAATTTTGAAGGTTTGGGTCTGAGTGATTCATTGATTTTAAAATCGAGCTCCTGATTCAACGCTTTGAATTGCTTCATCGCACCAATAAACTGTCGTTGTGTGCTAATGGCCGACTTTTTTACTGCCAGTTGCTGTTCGCAATAAGTATCTATGTCTGCAGTTATAAGGTCTCCGATTTTCTTTTTAGTGAAATGCAAAAATGATGAAACAAAAGAAGTATAGGTGTCGATAGTGCTTTTGCTGTATCTCCTTCCCCTTAAATAACTTTTATATCTGGTTATTTCCTGCTCAAGTAATTGTTTAAGCAATCTTTCCTTCTGACCTTTGCTTCCAAGTGAATATCCAGTTTGATTTATAAGTTTTACGATTCCTTTGAAATGCTCATACACCAGATCAAGCACTTTATCCTGATCGGGTAAATACCAACACTTATTTGAAGCGCTCCATAATATATCCGGTAGCTTTTTGGTATGTGCGATCAGTTCCTTATTGTAATCAAAATACAGGCCTATGCAATCTTTACCACGATGCTGTAGTATTTTTAATGTGATGCTGGGCAATGGCATAATCTGGTCAATAGCAATTGAGATGGTACCAAATTACAAAAAATTATTCAAACAAATCAGGTGTTTCATGCTCTTTTCCAAACAGGTCGAGCTGGTTGTGCGACACATGGTATTTTTCAGGTACCTCGTTCGAGAAATATTCCGTGTAATTACGAATACTCTTCTTAATAAGCTTGGTAGGCGTGGTTTTCCGGGCCCGGCAATAGTTCTTCAGCGATTTCATCTGCTTGGCCGATAACTTGAAAGTTACGGTTTTGAACTTGATGGGCTTTCTTTTCTTTTTCCGCATCAGGGAATAATTGGGTTGTGCTTCACAAAGAAAGGAAATTTTTAAAAGCCCTGCAATAGTTTGGCCGATTGATTTTCAAAGGCTTATTAAGAACCTGTCATAAAACCACGTGCAATCTGGATGATGTCATTGGCATAGCCTTCTGCTTTGCTTTGATCCGTGCTTTCCGCGTATATCCTGATGATTGGTTCTGTATTGGAAGGCCTCAGGTGTACCCAGCCATCCTCAAAATCTATCTTTACCCCATCAATAGTTGAAACAGGAAAGGAGGCGTAATGTTTTTGAATATGACCAAATAAGGGTTTCAGTTGGTCAGCACTGCCCAGTTCAATTTTATTTTTTGAAATGGTATAAGCAGGATATGTTTTTTTAAGTGCCGAAAGACTCAGTTTATTCTGAGCCAGGTAAGTAAGCAAGAGCGCGATTCCAACCAGCGCATCACGCCCGTAATGCAATTCAGGATAGATCACACCGCCATTGCCTTCACCACCGATAACAGCATCCACCTCTTTCATCTTTTCCACCACGTTCACTTCACCCACCGCCGAAGCATAATAGCTGCCGCCATGTGTTTGGGTTATATCCTTTAAAGCCCGGCTTGATGATAAGTTTGATACGGTATTTCCTTTTTGATGCTGCAATATATAATCGGCTACTGCTACCAGTGTATATTCTTCACCGAACATCTTCCCGTTTTCCATCACCAATGCCAACCGGTCCACATCCGGATCCACCACAATGCCCAGGTCGGCACCGGTTTCAATCACTTTTTTTGAAATGGCAGTCAGGTTTTCGGGCAGGGGTTCCGGGTTGTGCGGAAAATCGCCCGTAGGTGCACAGTAAAGTTCTGTTACCTCTTCAACACCAAGGGCTTTCAGCAAGCGTGGAATGGCAATGCCACCGGTTGAATTCACCGCATCAACTACGATTTTAAAACCGGCTTTCGCAATGGTATTCATGTCAACAAGGTCTAATTTAAGAATACGGGCAATATGTTTATCAATGGTTGTGTCGTCTGCACGAACCTTGCCCAGTTGGTCAACAAGTACGAAATCAAATGCTTCTTTTTTAGCTATCTCAAGCACCTGCCATCCATCTTCCCCCGATATAAATTCACCGTTTTCATCCAGCAGCTTCAGCGCATTCCACTCTTTCGGGTTATGGCTGGCTGTAATGATGATACCGCCCTGCGACCGGCTTTCAATCACCGCCATTTCCACGGTAGGTGTAGTAGAAAGCCCGGTGTTAATCACATCAATGCCGGATCCTGACAAAGTAGCCACCACTATATTTTCCACCATTTTTCCGGAAATCCTGGCATCGCGTCCGACAACGAATTGTACTTTTTTTCCTTCAAATTTCTTTTTAACAAAGGCAGCAAAAGCTGCTGTAAACTTTACAATATCCAGTGGCGTAAGGTTTTTACCTGTTTCTCCGCCAATTGTACCCCTTATACCCGAAATAGATTTGATCAATACCATACCAAAAATTATATCATACAAAAGTAGAGAAAAGAAAGATTGATTCTTTAGTCTTCAGTCTACAGTCTACAGTCTACAGTCTACAGTCTACAGTCTACAGTCTACAGTCTTCAGTCTGCAGTCTCCGGCCTTCTATCTCTTTAACCTTTTCAACATTTAAGTGGTTCATAAAAAATCAATTTCAGCACTCAACTAATTATCGAAGATTGTAAATTAGTCATATTAAAGTATTATTACTTTTGCAGCATATTAAAAAAGCGTAATTGTAAAACTGATGAGCGATAGTTTTGATTGGTTAGGGGGCGAGGAAGTGATGGAGCTGGTAAAGAAATTCGAGTCGATGCTGGAAAATGGTATGCCGCTGTTTTTTGATGTGGATGAGTTTGAAACCATCGTAGATCATTACTATGATATGCTGAATATCGACATGTCGGAAAAGGCCATCGAAGAAGCCTTGCAGGTATATCCATCATCATCATCATTTCACATCAGGAACGCACGGGTACTGGCCTACAGGAAAAAATATTATGAGGCGCTGGAGTTATTGAATCATATGGAATTGCTGGAGCCTACCAACGAGGAGATTTATGCTACCAAAGCGGAGATTTACAGCCTGATGAATAAATATGAGCTGGCGATCAAAGAACATAAAAAGTCGTTGCCATACTCTGAAAACCAGGAAGAAATTTATGCCAACATCGCTTTTGAGTATGAAAATCTGAACGATTATCCCAATGCAATCAAAAACTTAAAAAAAGCACTTGATATCAATCCCGAATCGGAAAACCTGATTCACGAGATCGCATTCTTTTTTGAGATTACCAGCAGGGAAGAGGAAGCCATCAAGTTTTTTACGGAATTTCTCGATAAGAATCCCTATGCCAAAGTGGCCTGGTTCAATCTCGGCATTTTTTATAACACCATCGAGCTATATGAAAAAGCCATTGAAGCTTACGAGTTTACTTTGGCTATCGATGAAACATTTTCATCTGCCTATTTCAATATTGCCAATTCTTATTCAGGCCTGAATCATTATAAAAAGTCGATCAGGTATTACAAGGAAACCTTTAAATACGAAGCCGAGGAGGCCATTACGCATTATTATATCGGCGAATGTTACGAAAACCTGGATGATGTGCAACAGGCCCTGGTGCACTTTAATAAATCGCTTGAATTGGATGATAAGCTGGCCGAAGGCTGGGCAGGTATTGGCAGGGTATTTATCAAGCAGGGGAGGGATAAAACGGCTGTAAAATATTACGAAAGGGCCATCGAGTTGATGCCCCTGAACAACGACTTTAAATATGAACTCGGTATTTCATATCTAAAACGTGCGGTATATGAAAAGGCTGAGAAGTTGTTTGATGAGATCGTGGAAAGCGATGCGCATTATATCGAAGCTTGGATGAACTACTCGCATTCGGTAAGCCTGAGTAAGGGAAATGAAAAAGCGATTGAGATCATTGAAAAAGCACTCGATAAAAATAAAGACGAAGCTTCGTTATGGTATCGCCTGGCGGCTTATTTATACAAATCAGGTAAGGTACAGCAATCCTATTACTATATCGAAACCGCTTTAAAGATTGATTTCGAAAAACACAGCGAATTGCTTGATTTTATGCCTGAACTTAACCAGGAGTCGCGTTTTGTCGAATTACTGGGAATTTACAAAGGAACAGAATAAACGATCAAAGGTTTGGCAATGTCTGAAACCAATCTCTTACAACTTATTCAACAGCAGCAGGCCTACTTCCAGTCGGGTCAGACCAGAAGTGTACAGTTCCGTCTAAAACAGCTTAAGATACTTCGTGATGTGGTTGTTCAAAATGAATCATTGATCTTCGATGCGCTGAAGAAAGACTTACACAAATCGGCATTTGAGTCGTATGCCACCGAAGTAGGCTTTGTGCTGGAAGAATTATCTTACCAAATAAAACATCTAAAAAAGTGGGCAAAGCAACGTCGTGTAAAAAATCCCATCACAAACTTCCCGGCTGCCAGTTATATAACTTTAGAGCCTAAAGGTACTGTGTTGGTAATCGCACCATGGAATTACCCCTTCCAGTTGGTTTTTGTCCCGCTTATTGGTGCAATAGCCGCGGGTAATACCGCGATTGTCAAACCATCGGAGATTTCCATAGCCACCGCAGAGGTCATAAAAAAAATACTCAACATTGCATTTGAAAGTAATTTTATTGATGTCGTTATCGGTGGTCCTGAAGCTGGTCAGAAATTGTTGGAACAGGATTTCGATCATATTTTTTTCACAGGCAGTCAGCGTGTTGGTAAAATTGTCCTCGAAGCCGCAGCAACAAAAATGATTCCTGTTACACTCGAATTGGGTGGAAAGAGTCCATGTATCGTTGATGAATTTGTGAACGTAAAACAAACCGCAAGGCGAATCATCTGGGGCAAGCTGATCAACGCGGGGCAAACCTGTATCGCACCGAATTGTTTATTTGTGCATGAAAATGTAAAGGATAAATTATTGCCAGAACTGGTTAATGCGATCAAAAAATTTTATAGTGTTGATCCTCAGCAAAATGACGAATACCCGAGAATTATTAACCGTGATAACATGGATCGGCTCATTGGTATGCTTGCTGATGCCGAAATATACTGGGGTGGGAATTATGATCTTGAAAAACTCTATTTCGAGCCAACCATACTTAATAATGTCGACTTTGAAATGGCGGCTATGCAAAAAGAAATATTTGGACCTATTTTACCGGTAATAACCTATAATGATCTTGATCAATTACTGGAAATGCTAAAGATGTGCCCAAGTCCGTTGGCATTGTACTTCTTTTCCAAGAACCGGAAACATGTGAAAAAAATTCTTGAGCGGGTACCTGCTGGAGGTGTCACAATTAATGATACCATCATGCATTTTGTAAATAATAAGTTGCCTTTTGGCGGAACCGGTAGCAGCGGAATGGGCAAATACCACGGAAAACATTCATTTGAGGTTTTCTCGAATACAAAACCTGTGGTGTATAAATCTACATGGCTGGATGTGCCGCTCAGGTACCCACCTTTTGGGGAGAATTTAAAATATGTAAGAAAACTGATGAAATAGATGAAAGCTTACCTGGTATATTTTATTAAAGGGATGGGTGTAGGGATCGCGAATATTATTCCGGGCGTTTCAGGAGGTACCATCGCGCTGATTACAGGCATTTTCGAGCGCTTGATTCATGCGTTGAAATCAATCGACCTGCAGGCGTTAAAATTTCTTTTTGCCGGAAAATGGAAAAGTTTTATTGAGCGAACCGATCTGTATTTCTTGCTGGCCGTTTTTTCTGGAGCTATCATCGCTATCGTGCTTTTAGCCAGGGTTTTTGGATTCTTGTTTGCTGATTACCCGGTTTATATCTGGTCATTTTTCTTTGGACTGATACTCGCTTCGGTCTATTTTGTGGGGAAAACCGTGGAGCATTGGCGCCTGAGTGTGTACCTGTTTTTTGCCCTTGGAACGGTCATCGCGCTGTTGTTCACTTTTTTAACACCCGCCACAGAAAACTCAGGATTCTTTTATTTGATGATCTGCGGTGTAGTTGCTGTGTGCTCAATGATCCTGCCCGGTCTGTCGGGTTCCTTCGTCCTCATTCTCATGGGTAATTACCAATTGGTAGCCATTGATGCGATTAACAACCGCGATTTTACTATTTTATTTCCGGTTTTGATCGGTGCCGTGTTGGGACTGGTAGGTTTTTCCCACCTGCTTTCATGGGTATTTAAAAGGTTCAGGGATCAGACGATAGCTGCTTTGACAGGTTTTATCCTGGGTTCGCTGGGCGTGATATGGCCATGGAAGAATCCTATCGAACAGGCATTTGGCGATAAGATCAAGGTGATTGGCTATGAATATATGGCCCCACAAATGAATGCAGAATTCATCATCGCCCTGATCATCATGCTGGCGGGTATTTTAAGCATCTGGCTGATGGAACGAAATGCACGCATCATCGAAAAACCAACTTCCCATTAAGTATGGATACCTACGGGTTGATAGGAAAAAAGCTTGGTCATTCGTTTTCGAAGGCATATTTTGAGAAGAAATTTAAAAGCCAGCAAATCAATGCCCAATATCTGAATTTTGAATTGGATGAAATTGGGCAGCTTAAAAATATCATCAAAAACTACCCTGAATTAGTTGGCCTGAATGTTACTATTCCCTTCAAAAAGTCAGTAATGGATTTCATCGACCAAATGGATGAAGTGGCTGAAAAAGTAGGTTCTGTAAATACTTTAAAGATTGATAGAAGCGGAAACGAGATATTTGTCAGTGGTTACAATACCGATGTGATCGGTTTTGAGGAAACATTGAAACCTTTACTTTCCGATAGGAAGTCTGTTGCAGCCCTGATACTGGGAACGGGAGGGGCTTCAAATGCGGTGGCTTTTGTACTTGCTAAACTGGGTATACCACACGTTTTTGTGAGCCGTGCACCTGAAAATTCCTCGCATATCAGTTATAAAGGTCTGACGCCTGAAATGGTAAAAAGCCACAAACTGATCATCAATACATCGCCAGTCGGCATGTATCCGTCTATGGATGAAGCCCCGGATATTCCATATACATGCCTGGGCGAAGATCATATCCTTTACGACCTGATCTACAATCCTGAAGAAACACTATTCCTTAATAACGGCCGCGAAAAAGGTGCTACAACCATGAATGGATTAAAGATGCTGGAACTCCAGGCTGAAGCTTCATGGAATATCTGGCATTCTTTCGGAATGTAATTTTGATATAATCCAGAATTTGCGGATTATAAATCCAGGGCTATTCGCCTCGGGATTGCACCTGCAAGTAGGAAAGGCAGGAATCCCGAAGCGTTTCAAAACGTCCTGGAATCCTGAAGAGCGATACGTCTTCCGGATGAGATATAACTATTTCAAGACTTCAGTTTTCACCTTTATTTCGCCATCTCCGTATGCTTCCATAGGCAGGCAGGCACATAAGTTCCTGTCGCCGTAAGCATCATCAATTTTACCCACAGGTGTAAAATATTTATTGTCTCTTACCCATTCGGATGGATAAGCGGCTTTCTCACGGCTGTATGGAAACTGATATTTGTCAGAAATTACCATTTCTGCAGTGTGGGGCGCATTTGTAACCACGTTATTTTTTTTCTCTGCTTTTCCTTCTTCTACCTCCCGTATTTCTTCCCTGATTGATTTCATGGCATCTATAAAATAGTCCATTTCGCTCAAGGGTTCACTTTCCGTGGGTTCTACCATCAACGTGCCATGCACCGGAAATGCAACTGTGGGTGCATGAAAACCAAAATCCATCAATCTTTTGGCAATATCAACCACCGTAATATCAGCGCTTTTGCTGAATTGGTTACAATCCAGGATCATCTCATGGCCCACATGGCCGTTTTTACCAGTGTATAAAATCGGGTAATCATCTTTTAACTGATGCATCAGGTAATTGGCATTCAAAATGGCTATTTTAGTGGCTTCGGTCAACCCCTGAGCGCCAAGCATTTTCAAATATCCATAAGAAATTAACAGTACCAGTGCACTTCCAAACGGTGCGGCTGCAATAGCAGGAATGCCCTGATTACCTCCTGTTTCAGCGAATAAGTGGGTTGGTAAAAACTCTTTCAGATGTTCGGCAACACCAATGGGGCCAACACCCGGCCCACCGCCGCCATGTGGAATGGCGAAAGTTTTGTGCAGGTTCAGGTGGCATACATCAGCACCTATGAACCCTGGGCTGGTAAGGCCTACCTGCGCATTCATATTGGCACCGTCCATATATACCTGCCCACCATTCTCATGTATGATTTGCATTACATCAATAATGCCTTCTTCAAACACACCATGTGTGGAAGGGTAGGTAACCATGATGGCCGACAATTTTTCTTTGTGAGCTTCCGCTTTTTCTTTCAAGTCCTCCAGGTCAATATTGCCTGATTCGTCCGTTTTTACGACGACAATCTCCATTCCGGCCATAATAGCGCTGGCAGGGTTGGTGCCATGTGCCGATGCGGGTATCAGACAGATGTTGCGGTGGCCTTCGCCTTTGCTTTCTTGGTACTCCCTGATGACCATCAGTCCGGTGTATTCGCCGGCAGCACCCGAATTGGGTTGGAACGACATGGCCGCAAAACCTGTCACTTCACAAAGCATCCGGTTCATTTCGTCTATTACAAAACGATAACCTTTGGCCTGATCCGCAGGTACAAATGGATGCAGGTTGGTGAATTCAGGCCAGCTGATCGGCATGAGTTCACTGGCTGCATTTAGTTTCATTGTGCAGGAACCCAGTGGGATCATCGAACGGTTCAACGCGATATCTTTGTTCTCCAGTTTTTTCATGTAACGCATCATCTCCGTTTCTGAACGATACTCTTTGAAGACCGGATGCTCCAGGTAATTAGAAGTGCGTTGCAGACTCTTTTGAATACAGAATGATTTCTTGCCATTTAGCTCTTCAAATTTCAATTCAAATTGCTCTTTTCCTGCAGCTTTTGTAAGTATGGCCGTAATGACCCCAACATCATATTCAGAGGTGGTTTCATCTATGCTTAGACCAATATGCTTTCCGTCTTCATAATACCTGAAATTTACGCCTTGTTCAAGGGCAGTCTCTTTCACTTTTTCACTAGCGACTCCGTCTGGCAACTTAATATAAAGCGTATCAAAGAAATATTCATTCAATTGTTTGTAGCCAAGTTTTTCAACAGCTTTTGACAGGCCAATTGTAAACATATGAATTTTGCCGGCAATATCTCTAATGCCTTCTTTGCCATGATATACGCCATAAAAGCCAGCCATAATAGCTAGTAAAGCTTGCGCCGTGCAGATGTTGGATGTGGCACGCTCCCGCTTTATATGTTGTTCTCGGGTTTGCAAGGCCATACGATAAGCATTATTGCCATTTACATCCTTTGAAATACCTATGATTCTGCCAGGAATAAATCGTTTGTAATCTTCGGTAGTGGCAAAAAAAGCCGCGTGTGGTCCGCCATAGCCCATGGGTACACCAAAGCGCTGTGAATTGCCAAATACAACTTTTGCGCCCCATTCTCCGGGAGGTGTTAGCAAAGCAAGGCTCATCAGGTCGGCAGCCACTGCCAGCGGCACATTGTGTTCGTTGGCTTTTGCCGCTGTCTTGGAATGGTCAACTGTATCACCTTTCTGGTTCGGATATTGCACCATGCAACCAAAAATATCTTCCGTAAATTCGAATGTGTCAACACTTTTCACGACCAGCTCAATATCTTTGGAGGCCGCCCTGATTTTTAAAATATCAAGGGTTTGTGGCAACATCTGGTCGGAGACGAGGAATTTATTGGCATTAGCTTTTACCTGTGCCCTGGGTCGTGCGTGGAACAGCATGATCATAGCTTCGGCAGCCGCAGTACCTTCATCTAATAATGAAGCATTGGCCAGTGGCATAGCAGTCAGGTCAGAAACCATCGTCTGGAAGTTCATCAGTGCTTCAAGCCGGCCTTGCGAAATCTCCGCCTGATAAGGCGTATAGGACGTGTACCAACCTGGGTTTTCAAATACATTTCGTAGAATAACGGATGGTACAATTGTGTTGTAATAGCCCATGCCGATGTAGGATTTGAATACCTTGTTCATTTTCGCCACCTGCCTGATGTGGTTTAAGTATTCAAATTCTGACATGCCTTCTTCAAGATCAAGGGGATTTTTAAGTCTGATGGCTTTTGGAACAGTTTCATCAACCAACTTTTCGACGGAATCCAGCCCCATCGCTTTAAGCATAATTTCTATATCCTGTTCACCTGGACCATTGTGTCGTTTTAAAAAGGTATTCGCTTTCATATTGTATTGTAAATCTTTGACTGGTATATGTTTTAACTAAAAAATGACAATTAAAAGTCAGGGTGCAAAAGTACACATCTTTATAAACAAAAAGAGCCGTTTTTTGTTCTTTTGTTATTTATTTAACAAAAGTTTTTAACAAAAAAAGGAGGCTGAATTTCAGCCTCCTTTTCGTAACATGTTTGTTTGAGTTTATTCGTTGATTCTCATTTTATAGAATGAACGCCAAACGAAGTAAAGTGCTATTACGAGGAATGTACCACCCACATAATAGGCATATGTTCTGAAATTTGGTGCAATGGCAATTTCCATGGCCAGCAATCCAAATAGGGTTGTAAATTTAATGATTGGGTTTAAGGCAACGGATGAAGTGTCTTTATAAGGATCACCTACCGTATCACCAACCACAGCTGCTTCGTGCAGGGGTGTACCTTTCTCTTGCATGTCCACTTCAACTACTTTTTTGGCATTATCCCAGGCACCACCAGCATTGGCCATAAAAACGGCTTGAAATAATCCAAAGAATGCTATGGAAATCAGGTAACTAACAAACATCGAAACAGGCGCATTTGAAGTAACGGGTGATGATAAAAAGGCAAATGCCAGGGCAAAAGAGAAAATGGCAATAAAAATATTCCACATACCTTTTTGTGCATACACCGTACAAATTTTCACTACAGCTTTTGATTTTTCCACATCGGCTTTCTTAGGAGCATCGGGATCAAGATTGATGTTTTTCTTGATGAACTCAACAGCACGACCGGCACCTGTGGTAACTGCCTGAATGGAAGCTCCTGTGAACCAGTAGATGACTGCCCCACCCAGTAAAAAACCAAGTATTGAATAAGGATTAAGCAAATTCAGAATTTCTTCAGGTTGCACACCAAGCGTACTCTTGATCACAAGGATCAGCGAAAAGATCATTGTAGTGGCACCTACAACCGCTGTACCTATCAGTACTGGTTTAGCAGTCGCTTTAAAGGTATTTCCAGCGCCGTCATTTGCTTCGAGATAATATTTTGATTTTTCGAAATCAGGGGTAAAGCCATAATCTTTTTCAATTTCAGGAGTTATTTCTTTTTGGTTTTCTTCAACCAATGAAAGCTCATATATCGACTGTGCATTATCGGTCACCGGACCATAGCTATCTACGGCGATGGTAACTGGTCCCATGCCCAGCATTCCAAAAGCCACAAGGCCAAAAGCGAAAATAGAAGGATAGATCATAAAATCGCCCAAACCGAAAGTGCTCGCAAAATAAGCTACGAACATCAGGAGGAAAAATACCATTCCCATCCAGAAAGCACTGAAGTTACCTGCGACGAGTCCGGAGAGGATATTTAAAGAAGCACCTCCTTTTTTAGAAGCTTCAACTACTTCGTTCACGTGGGTTGATTTCGGACTGGTAAATATTTTAGTGAATTCAGGAATAAGCGCAGCACCTAAGGTTCCGGCACTGATAATAACCGAAAGTACAATCCACATATTGTTTGGTAAATCGCGTATTACTAAATAACTGATTGCAAAAGTTACAAAAATTGATAGTATGGAAGTGATCCAAACCAATGAAGTTAAAGGTTTCTCAAAGTCGAGATCATCAACATTGCTGTACCTTGATTTTGAAATGGCACCGTTGATCCAGAAAGATACGATAGAAGTTACGATCATTAGTATTCGCATAAGGAATATCCATGAAAGTAATTGAACCTGGTATTCAACATCTGTTACAGCCAAAAGAATAAAAGTGATCAGCGCCACACCTGTTACACCATAAGTTTCAAATCCATCAGCAGTGGGACCTACACTGTCACCTGCGTTATCACCCACACAGTCGGCAATGGTACCGGGATTCCTCGGGTCGTCTTCCCCAATTTTAAAGATCACCTTCATCAAGTCCGATCCAATATCAGCAATCTTGGTAAAAATACCACCTGCAATTCTGAGCACTGAAGCGCCTAACGATTCACCAATGGCAAAACCAATAAAACTGGCACCAGCATATTCTCCAGGTACAAATAGCAAGATGATTAACATCATGATTAATTCCAGAGAAATAAGTACCACACCTATACTCATACCTGCATTCAAAGGAATGTTGAGCAATTTGATTGGTTTCCTCTCTAAAGAAGCAAATGCCATCCTTGAGTTTGCAAGCGTATTCATCCTGATACCAAACCAGGCAACACTATATGATCCAAGAATTCCGATAACTGTCCAGCCAAGTATCATAAGTACACCACCAATACCAAAGGACTTCTCCATGGTGATAACACCGGTTACTTCGTTAACAACTTCATGTTCTGATAAAAAACCAAAGTAGAAAGCAACAGCTGCACCGATAAAAACAAAAAGAATAGCCAGAAACTTGCCCTGTTGAATCAGGTAGGTTTTACCTGTTTCATAAATAACCTGAGCCACATCCAGCATAGATTGGTGCGCTCTAATCTTTTTAACTTTCATAAATTGGTATAAACCAAATAAGAAACCGGCAAAAGTGATCAGGAAGCCCCAGTAAAGGATGTTTTCTGATTTAATACCATCAGGAATTACAAGATCAGCTTCGCTTGCAGCAGCCATAAAAGGTACCGCAAACAATGCCAACATGGATAGAATTTTTTTCATAATGACATGTAATTTGTTAACATTAATTTCAATCTTTTTTGAAGGAAGGTGCTAAAATAAAAAATGTAAATGAATAGCAGCTATTTTTCTTGCTTTTGTTATTAAATCAAAAGATTTGTTAAAAAGTAAAACAAAGTATGCTTGTCATATTTTGATCCACATGTAGGATGCCTCGCTATGTTAGTAAAAACAAAAAAACTATTCTGCATTTTATCCTGTAAAGCGGAAAAGTTTTCTACTTTTATAGACCCATTTTTAGGATGAAAAAAGTAAAACTCGAAATATTAGGATTACATTATAGCCAGTCGCAAAGCGGTGCATATGCACTGGTGCTGGGTGTGGTAGGAGGAAATCAGAAATTGCCAATCATAATTGGTGGATACGAAGCCCAGTCAATAGCCGTTGAACTTGAGAAAATGAAACCAACGAGGCCACTGACACATGACCTTTTCAAAAGTTTCGCGAGTCATTTCAATATAACCCTCGTTGAAGTTGTTATTAACAAGTTTGAAAATGGAGTGTTCCATTCAAAATTGGTTTGCAAATCAGATGGCCATATAACAGAAATTGACAGCCGTACTTCTGATGCCATCGCCCTGGCCATCAGGTTTAATTGCCAGATTTATTGTTACGAAAGTATTATTTCTGAGGCCGGCATAACAATGGATGAAGAGGGCAAAACCAAAGTAAAAGATACAAAATCAAAAGCGCCCGAAAAGGGTGACCTTCAGCTTGAGGAATACCTTTCGGAAGAATTAAAGGAAATGCTTGATAAAGCAGTAGCAGAAGAAAATTTCGAAATGGCTTCCAGGTTGCGGGATGAAATCAACCGCAGGAAAAAAAATATTGATTAATGTGGAATTACCGGTATGAAAAAAAATAGAAAAAAGGCTGTGATAATCCTGCTTTTTATTGCAGGATTTTTTTCGTTGAGCCTATTGGGGATCACACAGTCCGACAGCCTCGAAAAACCCGCTGATCAGAATCTTGAGGTGGCCGTGGATCAAGTAGTACAGCAGGCAGATGAAAAGGCTATAATTGACCAGCAGGCGATAGATACGAACAAGTCCAATATACTCGATATGAACCGCAAATCGGGTTTCAACCCGATGAACCTTTTCAGAGGCTTAATGGGGATGCTGGTGCTTGTACTGATCGCTTTTGTGTTCAGCTCCAACAGACGGGCCATAAGTTGGGGTGTGGTCGGCAAAGGTTTGATATTCCAGGTGCTGCTGGCGGTTGGTGTTTTGTATGTGCCTTTTATTGCTGCTATTTTCGATTTTGTAGGCAAACTGTTCGTGCTGATACTCGACTTTACCAATGCCGGCACACTCTTTCTCTTTAAATCATTCGCCACCGGTTCCATTGAACTGGCACTTCAGAATTTTGCTGTGCAAATACTCCCTACCATCATATTCTTTTCGGCACTTACCAGCCTGCTGTTTTATTTAAACATCATCCAGTATATTGTATATGGACTTGCCTGGGTAATGACCAAGTTTATGAAATTATCGGGTGCAGAAAGTTTGTCTGTTGCTGGTAATATCTTTTTGGGTCAAACCGAATCCCCGCTGATGATAAAGGCCTACTTGTCGAAAATGAACAACTCGGAAATATTGCTTGTGATGCTGGGTGGCATGGCTACACTGGCAGGAGGGGTGCTTGCCGTGTATATCAGTTTCCTGGGAGGAAATGATCCCGTGCAAAGACTATTATTTGCCAAACATTTGTTAACAGCTTCTGTAATGGCAGCACCCGGTGCTGTCGTGGTGTCCAAAATTTTGGTGCCTCAAACAGAAAAAATTGATTCTAATGTGATCATTCCCCGCGAGGAAGTAGGGAAAAACGTATTGGATGCGATTTCAAACGGCACCACCCAAGGTCTGAGGCTGGCAGTTAACGTAGCGGCCATGTTGCTTGTTTTTATCGCATTTATAGCCATGTTTAATTACATCGCCTTGAAATTTGGCAACCTGATTAATATAAATGACTGGATAGCCGATGTTACTGATGGCAGGTACAATGAATTGTCGTTACAGTTTATCCTGGGATATATTTTTGCGCCTGTCATGTGGTTGATTGGGGTGAATGGACAGGATATTACGCTGGTTGGAAGGTTACTTGGCGAAAAAGTGATCATGACTGAATTTATCGGTTATGTGAGCCTGGCAGAAATGAAAGAAGCCGGTGTTTTTACCGATTCAAAATCCATTATCATGGCTACCTACATGCTTTGCGGATTTGCGAATTTTGCATCTATTGGCATCCAGATAGGAGGCATTGGTTCTTTGGTTCCGGAAAAACGTGTATTGCTTTCGAGATACGGGATGCGGGCTTTGTTGGGAGGCACAATTGCTTCCTTGTTGTCAGCGACCATTGTAGGAGCACTTATTGGATAGCTTAAATTTTATTGAATTGCATGAGACAGTATCTTGATTTATTACATAAAGTACTTGATGAGGGCGTTGAAAAAACTGACCGTACAGGCACCGGAACTATCAGTTATTTTGGACCACAATTGCGTTTCGACCTGAGCGAAGGATTTCCGCTGCTTACCACAAAAAAGTTGCACCTGAAATCGATCATTTATGAATTGTTGTGGTTTTTAAAAGGCGATACCAATATCAAATACCTGAATGATAATGGTGTTAAAATTTGGAACGCCTGGGCTGATGAAAATGGTGATCTGGGTCCGGTTTATGGCGCCCAATGGCGTAACTGGAACAATGAAAATATCGACCAGATAGAAATCGTAATCAACCAGATCAAAAACAACCCGGATAGCCGCCGGATGATTGTTGCTGCCTGGAATCCTTCAGTTTTACCGGTTGCTGGAAAAAGTTTTTCAGAAAATGTGGCCATGGGGAATGCAGCACTGCCACCCTGCCATGCCTGGTTCCAGTTTTATGTTGCTAATGGAAAGTTATCATTGCAAATGTACCAGCGAAGCGCCGACATTTTTCTCGGTGTGCCTTTCAATATTGCTTCGTATGCTTTATTAAATATGATGATTGCCCAGGTAACCGGACTCAAACCCGGGGAATTTGTGCATACTTTTGGAGATGCACATATTTACCTGAATCACCTGGAGCAGGTGCATCTGCAATTGACCAGAACACCCAGAAAACTACCTGTGATGACCATCAATCCTGAGGTAAAGAATATTTTTAGTTTCAGATTTGAAGACTTTAAACTGGAGGGTTACGATCCCCATCCGCATATAAAGGGGGAAATATCGGTGTAACTGATTCAACCAATATAAAATATGAAGATATCAATCATAGTAGCTATTGCAAGTAACAATGCCATCGGAAAGGACAATGACCTGCTGTGGCATATTTCTAATGATTTGAAACGGTTTAAAAGATTAACGGAAGGCCACTATATCATTATGGGCAAAAGAACCTACTATTCATTACCAAGAAGGCCACTTCCTAACAGAACAAGCGTGATCATTACAGATGTGGAAGGAGAGGAGATTGACGGCTGCCTGATGGCTTATTCCATTGAGGATGCCATTGCAAAGATGGATAAAGAAGGGGAAAATTTCATCATTGGCGGAGGTTCTATTTACAAACAATTCTTGCCCTATGCCAACAAACTCTATATCACCCGTGTGCATAAAGATTTTGATGCAGATACTTTTTTTCCAGAAATCCTGAGTTATGCATGGACAATTGTTCATAAAGAAGACGTACTTGATGATCCGCAAAATGATTTTGCCTATACCTTTGAAATCTATGAACGTAAAGAAGCATAAATATTTATATTACCTGATCGCCATAGCCATTCTCCTTTCTTCATGCGGCAAAGAAAACCAGCAGATTGATTACAATACGGGAGTACTTGCTTCGCAGGAGTATGTACAATCGCAGCAAATGATGAATTTATTGTTGAACACCTACTTTAAAAGTATAACCGATTCATTGTTAATTGTGGATCATCATACCGAAATAGATGGCGCCATTGTGACTTATTCTGAAACGTCTGAAGAAAGATTGGTAATTTATTATCCTGATTGGGGCTGCGAAGATGATTGCGGACACATCAGGGCAGGAACGATCATCGCGATGCCAGGTACCGGATTTTACGACTCCCTGGATGTGATTCGTTTCATTTTTGAAGATTTTCAATATGATCGGGATGATGTATTTGTAAATGGAATGACAGTAACTAACTTGGGGCGAATGGATGGTTTAAATTATTCTTATAAGATAGTTACGACATCTGTGCAAAGAGTTTATGCTGATACTACGGGCACAACCCAATTCAATATGGATCAGTATTTTGTATTGTTTAAGGATCCTTCCTCTATTTTTTATAGCCCCGAAGATTATTTTAAAGTATACGGAACCATCGGTGGCACCTCAAGTGCCGGTAAGGCATATTCAGCTAGCATAAACGATCAGGAATATATATTGGATCAGTTCTCGTGCAGGTGGGCCAAGCAGGGGCCAGCTACAGTAAGTATTGAGTCAGAAACTTATGGAGCCTTTATTTTATTTCCGGGG
>JAZBOW010000034.1:0-9195 GCA_036351335.1 Bacteroidales bacterium
AAAACAATCCCCCGTTCTAATAATTTCCAGTTGTACCGAATTTGTTATGCAATTGCCTAAAGTCGTCCCCGCCAAAGATGAAGATAAATGGGAAGATCAAAATTAAATTTTCTGATGGTTGGAACAGTTCCTCTATTCCGCCTTCACAATGCAAATGCTGAATTGCAACCTTGCTAAAGAAAGTTTGGGGATTAACAAGAAAGACTTGTAATAAACAAATTTGCCAATATTCATTACAATTTTGGGTTGATTAAAGTTATTCAGCAAATCAAATCACAAAATTGATGAATGCTCTATGCATACTTTTTTAGTATACTTTTAAAAGCTAAAATTTTTAATGCATCTATCATCAACTATTAATTAAACTAACATGAAAGCAATTGAATATAAAAATTATGGCCCTCCAGAGGTCCTTCAACTAATTGATTCGGAAAAACCCACACCTAATGTAATTGAAGTTTTAGTGAAAATACATGCCACTACGGTTACAGCAACCGAATGTATGTTCCGACAAGGAAAACCATTTATAAGCAGGTTTTTTACTGGTCTGACTAAACCCAAACTCAACAGGCTAGGTGAAGAACTATCCGGTGAAATTGAAGCAGTGGGAAAAGATGTGAAAAATTTCAATATAGGTGATAAGGTTTTCGGTACTGCGGGTCCAAAATTTGGTGCCAATGCGGAATATTTATGTGTACCTGAGGATGGGGTATTGGCACGCAAACCCAATAATATGAATTACGAAGAAGCTGCATCAAGCGTGGATGGGTTTTTAACTGCTATGCCTTTTTTGAAGGATGTAGGGAAGATTAAAAAAGGACAATCAGTTTTAATCAACGGAGCCTCGGGAAGTGTTGGTTCGGCAGCAGTTCAAATAGCTAAATATTTCGAAACAGAGGTAACAGGGGTTTGCAGCAGCAGCAATGTGGAATTGGTAAAATCTATGGGGGCCGATAAGGTTATTGATTACACAAAAGAAGATTTTACCCAGTCAGGCCACACCTACGATATTATTTTTGATGCCGTTGGCAAGATCAGTTTTTCAAAGGCAAAAAAAGCATTAAAAAAAGACGGAATCTTTCTTGAGGCTGGCATGAACTTAGGAATTATATCCAATGTTCTCTGGACTTCGCTTTTTGGAAATAAAAAAGCAAAAATTGCTGCCACCGGCTTGCGGCCCCCAATGGAAAGAACAAAAGATTTAATTTTATTGAAACAACTCCTTGAAGCAGGGAAAATAAAACCAGTCATCGATAAAACCTATCCAATTGAAGAGATTGCAAAGGCCCATGCTTATGTTGATAAAGGGCATAAAAAAGGGAATGTGGTTATAAAAGTTCAGTAAGTAAATTATTGGATTTATATGCAATTTTGTTTTATGATTAAAACCGTTCCTCATATTCACCAATCAATGCAAAACAAAGAGAAAAAACAGGGGATTATTGCAAGTATTTCGTTGCTCATTATGGCCATTGTCGCAGGTTTCTCCTTTGGATATGCCCACAATAGTCTGGTGGCCGATTCTCCCGAAAGTACATTTACAAATCTGATGGCTCATAAATCACTATTTTATGCAGAATTGTCTGGTTGGAGTATCATTTTTATTACCGACATCATCGTAGCCATCGCCTTGTATTTTTTCTTTCGCAGTACTTCACAAAAAATCTCGATGGTAACTGCTGTCATCCGAATTGTTTACACGCTGGTTTTAGGCCTTGCTATAATGCAACTCTTTAAAATCATTCCAATCATCTCTGTAAGCAACCTTTTACCAAACCAATTGAATGTTTCAGAAACCACCCTTCATATTCAACTATTTGAAAAACTATGGTCTGTTGGCCTCATTGTATTTGGATTACACCTCATCGGATTGGGTTATTTATCGGTTAAATCAAAGTCGGTACCATCATTATTGGGGTATTTACTGTATTTTGCTGGAATTGCTTATGTGTTTTTGCCTAGCTCTATCCAGTTGAACTTATTCGATACCAAAGTACTTGACTCGATTGAGAGTGCTCTTGCCTTGCCCATGGCACTTGCCGAAATTCTGCTTGCTTTCTGGTTAATTTATTTTGGATTCCGAAAATCACCTGCCAAAATCAATGCGTCAACCAATGAAGAAAACCATTAAAATACTTGCCTTAACACCTTTGATTCTTTTGGCTATTCTTCTTGCTGGTTTATCCATAAAATATTCACCTGTATATGTGTACCGTTTGGTTACGCAAAATGTAGCTGATGTTTATGATTACCAACTTTACGAAAACAGAACCATAAAAGGAGCTGACAGCACGTGGGAATTCTTTCAAAGCCCCGATATAGAATATGTTGAAAATTTGTTTCACGACAGGGTGTTGCGTTCCGGTTTTAATACATTTGATGAATGGGCAGAAAAATCACAAACTACAGCCCTGATTTTCATTCGAAAGGATACAATTTTATATGAGGAATACTTTAATGGATTCACAAGAGATTCCTGGTTTCATTCGCAATCTATGGCAAAATCATTTATTTCATTTTTGATTGGTTCGGCTATCGATGACGGACTGATTTCGGGAGTGGACGATCCCATGACGAAATACATTCCTGAGCTCAAAGAACGCGATCCGAAGTTTGAAAATATCACCATCAAAAACCTGCTCGAAATGCGCTCAGGACTTGAATACAATACCAGCTATATTCCCGGAACCTTTATTCATGCTCCGTGGCACGATGAAGCAGTAGGGTACTATCATCCAAACGTTCGAAAACTATTGCTTAAAAAAGTTGAAATTGCAACTGAGCCCGGAGGCGATTTTCAATATTGCAATTACAATACCAGTTATTTGGGGTTAGTCATAGAAAGGGCCACAGGCAAAACTGTTTCAAAATATTTGGAAGAAAAATTGTGGTCACAGATAATGGAATACGATGCCTTATTTTCTATTGACAGTAAGAAATCAGGATTTGAATATATGCCAAGCCGTTTAATTGCAAGAGCCATTGATTATGCCAGATTCGGACGTCTTTATCTGAATGGGGGCAACTGGAATGGCCATCAAATCATCTCCAAAAATTGGGTGTTGGAATCAACACGCGAAGATAAATCGATACCCCGTAATATGTATCCCGAATGGTTTAACGATGGCTGCAAGAAAGTTTATTACAGTTATCAGTGGTGGGGTCATTCAAACTGTGATTCCACCTTTCAATTCGCAGCTTCCGGAAACTTAGGGCAAAACGTTTATGTTATTCCTGAAAAAGAAATCATCATAGTTCATTGTGGAAACTCACTGGAACATTACGGGGATTTTGATTTATGGGAGATTGCCAAAAAAATATATTTAAGTACATCATTCTGAAAAAATTTGACATCATGACGAAGAAACACATAAAACGAATAATCAGAATCGTATTGCTTGTTGGAACCGTAATATCCATGTTCTACGTACCATGGATATTGGTAAAAGCATGGATAAAGCCACTGCCCGATACGGTTCAGGAACAGTTAGATGAAGCAATCGGGCTTGGGTTTGATGGAATGATTGTTTATGTGGACCAGGCCGGGAAGCCACCGGAGTTTTATTCCGCTGGCTGGCACGATCGAAATAAGAAAATACCTGCCTACCCTCAAGCCTTATTTAAAATAGCGAGTATTACAAAGTTATATATTGCTGTGGCTACCACAAAATTAGTTAAAGCAGGGCGTTTGTCTTTGGATAGTACACTTGCCTATTACTTTCCGGAACTTGCCGATAGAATTGAAAATTCAGACAAGATAACTTTGAGAATGATGGTGCAGCACCGAAGTGGAATTCCCAATTTTGTAGACCATCCGGACTATTGGGTAAATCCTCCAAATAGCAGGCAAGAAGCACTTGAATACGCGCTGGATTTGCCGGCCGATTTTGAACCAGGTGAAGATTATGGCTATTCAAATACCAATTATATGTTGATTGAAGATCTCATAGATAAAACCTTGGGCTATCCCCACCAGCAATATATCGGGGAGGAAATATTGATACCTCTTGGACTGAAAAACACGTTCGGTTCACAGCATAAAGTAGATTTGGACGATGTGATGAGTGGCTATTATGTGGGCGTTGACACCGATTTCAAATATGAAAATACAGGCTTAATGCTGGCTACGGCAGAGGATGTGGGTAATTTCTTGCGCGCACTAAACGATGGTTCAGTGTTTAATAAAGGTGAACAGGAAATCTATTCTTCCATTTACGTATACGAGCATACAGGTTTGCTTCCCGGTTACCAGAGTATTGCCAAATACCACAAAGACATTGATGCAGTTGTTATTCAATTTAATAATACGACGAACTTTGATGGATATGACTGGAATTTAGCGGAAATCATATACAATCGTATTGTGAAAATAGTAAGAAGAGAAAAAAGCTCGTAATAATGCATTAAAACTGCTGCTAACAATTAAAGAAAATATGTTTACCTGATCAGCCAATGACAAAAATCCTGACTTCTAGGATTAGCTCCTAAACAACCAGTTTCTTAACCAATAAGTAACTTTAGGCATAATCACCCAAGTCATGAGCACGACATTAATTACCAATATAATCAGGATATTAATAGGTAAGGGGACATCCTTTAAGATGGGCCGTAGAATGATATTTAAACCAACACTGAGTATATACAGTATTACTGTCAGAATAATGGCCATTTTGTACCTGGGAGCAGGTTTTGCGGCTTCAATCTCGGGTAACTCAAACCAAACTTCTAAACCTGTTTTCTTCTGACGTTCCGGTTTTTCCATTAACATAGGCTCAACTTTTTCAAGCCATTTTTTTCGGATATCGGAATCTTCCCATACACAAGCATTCTCGTAGGAGTCAAAACGATAAATAATAATATAACGGTGTTTGGTAGCAGAATTTGGTGTTAGAAAACTTGTACCCATGTAACCGGAGAATTTTGATGCTTCTTTAATAATGGCTTTTTCCCAGGCTTCATATTGCTTTTCATATCCTATTTTAATTTTCCGGGCAATACTAACGGTTACAGGGCCTGCTTCAGTTTCTTTTACATTTTTAGTTTGGTCATTCATAAAAGTTCGAATTGAAATTAATTATGAAAAAGCCCGATAAAAACCGGGCCTTCATATGCTGTTAAAAACGTCTTAATCTTATCTCTGACTAGCAGCCGCCGTTGAATCAGCTGCGCGTTGTTCAAAATAAGCTTCTTCCTCTTCAGGTGATAACCATCCACCCCCAAGTGATTTATATAGGGCTACATGAGCGCCCAATAAATCTCTCCTTGTTTGTGAAAAAGCCAATTGGGCATCAAAAGACTGCCTTTGTGAATCCAGCACTTCAAGATAACTTGTTTCGCCTTTGTCATAACGTTCATTGGATAGATATTCTGCATTTAATGCAGCCGTATATCGACGTTGTTGCGCAATTAATTCCTGTCGTAATGTTTGAATGGCTATCAGCGCATCTTCAACTTCTTTAAATGCCTGAAGTGCGACGCCTTCGTAAACATTTAAGGCAGCAACGGTATTGGCTCGTTCAATTTCTACCCTTCTTTTATTCTTACCGAACTGAAAAAGTGGACCCAATAACGTTCCGCCTACCGACCATCCCAATCCGGCCGCCGTTAACGAAGTAAGATCAGATGAGGCCACTCCCAGCAGTCCTGTAATGTTTAATGAAGGCCACCGCATGGCCTGTGCAGCGCCAATACGGGCATTTTGTGCAGCATAATCAGATTCAGCCTGCATAACATCTGGTCGCCGTGTAAGGATATGAGACGGGATCCCAACAGGAATGTCAGGCGGTTCTAACTGGTCGAATAAGTTCTGTCCTATGGGAATTGCATCAGGATATTTGCCAAGTAAGATGCTGATGGTACTTTGGTTAAAAGCTATTGCACGGGTATAAACAGGCACGGCTGCTGCAGAGATGGCACTTTGAATTTGTGCCTGGTTCAGATCAATTTCAGCAACAACTCCATAATCGTATCTTGCCTGAATAATGGCTAAAGAGCTATCGCGAGCTGACAAAGTGCTTTTCGAAATCTCCAGTTTTTCCATATTATCGAGTAAAGCAAAGTAGCTGCTGGCAACGGCAGAAATCAGAGAGATTTGAACAGTGCGGAGTCCATATTCGCTACTGAGCAGGTTTGCTTTCGCTGATTCATTCAGCCTTCTGTATTTACCCCAAAATCCGATTTCCCAGCTCATTTCAGGAAACGCAAAGAAATTTGAAGAAACATCAGGTAAGGTGGCAAGGCCAGAAACAGAATTACCGTAAGAAGTACCTATATTGAATCCGAAAGAAGGCCATTGATCTGCTTTGGTGTAGCCAAGATTGGCCCTTGCAGCATCTATACGCGCTGCAGCTACCATCACATCTTTGTTATTTTCCAGGGCTTTTTTTATCAGGGTGTCAAGAACTGGATCATTGAAAAGCTCCCACCATCGCAAATTGACAATTGTATCAGTGTTTATCGTGTCGAAACGAAATGTGGATGGCCCTTCATATTCGGGCTTTTGAAAATCCGGACCCAGTTTACAGCCCGATAGGTAGATGGCGATTCCAAGAATAAGTAGGATAGTGATCTTTTTCATGGCGTTACTCCTTAATTTGGTTATTTGTTTCCACCTCCAGTGTTTTTAATTTATCACGTTTCTTTTCATAACCTGCTAACTTCCCGATAAATATAAATAACATCGGATAGAGGAAAACACCCAGCAGTGTTGCTACCGACATGCCTCCAAGTAAAGCCATACCCATCACTTTTCTGGCTTCAGCTCCTGAACCGGAAGCAATCACAAGTGGAAATACACCTAAAATAAATGAAAATGCGGTCATTAAAATTGGACGGAAACGCGATCTCGCTGCCTTTATCGCTGACTCAAACAGACTCAAGCCTTTTTTAAACTCATCATTGGCAAATTCGACAATCAGAATGGCATTTTTAGCAGCCATACCTATCAACATGACAAATGATACCTGTGCGAAAATATTGTTTTCGAATGTAGGGCTGATCAATCTTCCAACCCATAATGCGAACAAAGCGCCAAAAATGGCAAATGGTGTACCCATTAGAATACTGAAAGGCAGCGACCAGCTTTCGTACTGCGCTGAGAGTATTAGAAAAACGAACAGCAATGAAAAAGTAAGAATGATACCCAACGACCCAGAAGCTTTCTCTTCCTGGAACGACATGGCATTCCAGGCAAAACTCATATCCTGCGGAAGCACATCTTCAGCTACTTCTTTTAAGGCAGTTCTTGCCTGGTCAGACGTGTAACCTTGCGCGGGTCCTCCGGTAACTTCTACTGAACGGTACAGATTGAATCTGGTTGTATAATCGGGACCAGATATGGGTTTTATGTTAGCGATTGTTGCCAGGGGTACCATTTTGCCCACATTATTTTTAATGAAGAAATTATTGATCTGCTCTTCATCCACACGGTATTGCGGTTCCGCCTGGATGTAGGATTTGTACAATCTTCCGAAACGGGTAAAGTCATTTACATAAGCACCGCCCATAAAAGCGCCAACGGTTGTATATAAATCGTTCAGATTCACACCAAGTTTAAGTGCTTTTTCACGGTCAATATCCATAAAGCGTTGTGGCACGGATGCTTGAAAAGATGTGAAAGCATTGCTAATTTCAGGCCGTTCATTTGCGGCTTTAATGAATTTGATGGTATTCTCTGCAAGGTATTCCGGGGTATTTCCACCCTTATCCTGCAGCATGATACTAAAACCGGAACCATTTCCTAGACCCGGAATAGCAGGAGGCCCGAAAGCGAAAACCTGTGCGCCCTTGATCGACTTTGCCAGCCTGACATTTAATTGTGCGATAAGTTCTTCCGCTGTATAATTTCTGTCACCCCAATCAGATAAGGAAGCAAACAGAAAAGCCGTATTGGATGTCATTGCACCTGAAAGCATGCTGTAACCGGTAGCTGTGGTAACAAATTCTATTTCATCATATTCCATCAATATTTCTTCAACCTGTTTCGAAATCGCGTCAGAGCGTTGAAGCGAAGCTGCATTAGGTAATTGAATATTGACAAAGAAATAGCCCATGTCTTCTTCTGGAATAAAACCTCCGGGCACTAAACTGCCGAATATACCTGCGGCAACGGTCATAATCACGATAAAAACCACACTTCGTTTTAATTTTCGCGCTACGATGCCGGTAAAACTCATATACGCATCAGTGCTTTTATCCATCCCTTTGTTAAATTTTTTAAAGAACCATCCCAATGGACCTCCATAAGGTTTGGGTTCTTTTAACAGGATGGAACAAAGTGCCGGACTGAGCGTAAGTGCATTTATAGAAGAAACAATTACGGATACGACTATCGTGATGGCAAACTGTTGGTATAGCAAACCTGTAATACCTGCCATTCCTGCTACCGGGATGAATACAGCAATCAATACCAGTGTAGTTGCAATTACGGGTGCAGTTACTTTTCGCATGGCTTCGAGTGTCGCATCTTTGGTATTCATTCCTTTGGCAATGTTTACCTGGACGGCCTCCACTACCACAATGGCATCATCCACCACAATACCAATCGCCAGTACAAGCCCTAGTAAGGACAATACATTAATGGTAAAACCAAGTCCGGGGAAAAAGATAAATGCTCCGATGAGAGAAACAGGTATGGCAAGTGTTGGGATAAGTGTAGCCCGCCAATCCTGGATAAATATAAATACGACAAGGATAACCAGTATCAGTGCAATAATCAGTGTAACAACAATATCTTTAATACCTGCGGTAATAGGTGCAGTTGAATCAAGCGACACATCATATTTAATGCTCTCGGGAAAATTCTTGGAAAGATGATCCATTTCAGCAATAACCTGCTGTGCCAGATCTACTGCATTTGATCCGGGAGCCTGGTACAAAGCCACAATGGCGGCTGTTTGTCCATTAAGGCGTGGGATCATGCTGTAGGTTTCAACCCCCAGGTCAATGGTGGCCACATCTTTTAATTTAATCTGTGATCCGTTTTCCATAGTTCTAACAACGATTTCTCCGAAAGCTTCAGGTGAATTAAATCGTTCGGGCAGCCGCACGGTGTAGGTAAATTCAGTTCCTGGCGGAGATGGCTCAGCGCCAAACTTACCTCCTGGCACAATTACATTTTGCTGGTTGATGGCATTGATGATTTCAGGCACTGTAAGCCCCATGTGTGCCAAACGGTCGGGTTTTATCCAGATACGC
>JAZBOW010000035.1:0-2373 GCA_036351335.1 Bacteroidales bacterium
TATTTTAACTACCATCATTTTGAAGGTGAAATTTTTATGTTTCAGAATATCCGAAATAGTCAGCATATCTTGTTCAAAATGCTCAGGACGGTTATTTAGGGTTATATTCATTTTACGCGTTTTTAAGAAGTATTTCCAGCACGGTATTGGCTTGCATATTTGCGACAATGCCAACCCTGGGAGCCAGCGGTGGTAAATCATCCGCAATTTCTTTTACTTCGTCGCCACAAATAAACAAATTATCAGTGTGCCGGCAATGGATGGTATTATTATCGCCCCAACCGGCCATACCGAGTCCAACAACCAAAGGTTTATCAGGTAATTGTTCACAAATGGTTTCAATCATCATCAATTTCATTTCTGCTTTATCAAAAGCTTCCACGATCACATCACAATCCTTAAACAAAGCAACTATACTTGCAGCATCCAGGTACATGTCATGAGCTTCCACCTTTACATCAGGGTTGATCAGGCGGATGTTATCTTTTAGGGCCTCAACTTTTTTCAAACCAATTTGTTGCTGAAAATAATACTGGCGGTTCAAATTGCTTGCCTCAACCACATCAAAATCTGTCACAATTAAAGTACCTACTCCCACCCTTGCAAGGGCCACGGCACAGTTGGAACCTAAACCTCCACAACCGGCGATGCCTACTTTTTTATCTTTTAACCTATCTTTTATCTGCTGGAAATTCATTTTCTGACTTTATCATTTATTGTTGCAAAAATAGATGCTTTTCAAGACATATAAAATAGTTAGTTAGTTGATCTTTCGATTCATACCAAAATTTTAAATATACATCCTCAAATTCTCTGCCGATTTGCTAATTTGTAATCACTATAAATTCCCGTTATGCTTCAGTTTGCATATCTGATTATTAGGGTTTTTAACAATCTCTAAGGATTATATTTTATATTTTTGCATACCTAAAATCTTAATGATTTTTGACACACAAAATACAATAATATGATCGTTGAAGAAATAAAAAAGCAGCACACATTGTTGAAAGAGTGGTCTTATGAAGTGACACCTATTGATAAAGGTTACACGGATAAATCACTGTATATCAACTTTTCGGATAATACTATTAAGTCAAAAGACGTACCGCCTCTGATGAAGGAAAAATTTATTGGTGGCAAAGGATATGGCTTAAAGTATTTATGGGAAGCCACCAAACCCGATACAAAATGGAATGATCCCGAAAATGAGATTGTTATTTCTGGGGGGCCGATTTGTGGCATCACCCAGTATTCAGGAACAGGAAAATCGCTGGTGGTAAGTATATCACCACAAACCAATTCGGTGATGGACAGCAATGTGGGTGGTTATTTCGGACCTTTCCTGAAATTTTCAGGATTTGACGCCATTGAGTTGCAGGGGAAAGCTGAAAAAGACGTCATTCTATTTATTGATGGTGTGAACGGTAAAATCCAAATCCTCGAAGCCCCTGCTGAAGCAGTTGACAGCCATGTACTGGCAGAACAACTAACGGAGATGTATGCCGATAGCGATAAGGAAAGAAAAAATGTGGCTGTTGTATCAGCAGGTAGTGCTGCCGAAAATTCATTGATCGGCATGCTGAATTTTAGTTTCTTCGATGGCAAACGTAAGCACGTGCGTCTGAAACAAGCCGGCCGCGGTGGCATCGGAACGGTTTTCAGAGATAAGAAGATCAAAGCACTTGTGTGTAAAGTACCAGGTGTAAAAGGCAGCCTCAACAATGTGGTCGACCTGCAGGCGATCATGGAAAGAGGTAAAAATTTCAACCGCGAAATGCGCGAACTGGATGATGATCAATGTGAAATGAGATCAAAAGGAACAGCGCACCTCGTTGAGATTATGGATGATTATGATTTATTACCTACCAACAACTATAAATTTGGTAGTCATCCTGACACTAAGAATATCGACTCGGAAGAATGGAAACGCAGATTTACACAAGGCATTCCTGACGGTTGCTGGATCGGTTGTAATATGTCGTGTTCAAAAGGAGTTGACAATTATGAAATAAGAACCGGTCCTTATGCAGGTCATAAGGTACTGGTGGATGGGCCCGAATATGAAAACGCTGGTGGTTTAGGATCCAATTGTGGCATCTTCAACCCCGATTATATTATTGAAGCCAACTTTTATTGTGATACTTATGGCATTTGCACTATTTCGTGGGGAACCATCATGGCATTCGCTATGGAATGTTACGAAAATGGTATTTTGAATGATGAAAGAACCGGTGGTTTAAAGCTGAATTTTGGCAATGCCGATTCAGCCATGGAAGCCATGCACCAACTGGCCCGTGGCGAAGGATTCGGTATGGTTCTGGGAATGGGTACCCGGAAAATGAAAGAAATGTTCATTGAAAAAGGATGGGGCGA
>JAZBOW010000036.1:0-3412 GCA_036351335.1 Bacteroidales bacterium
AGGAGTGTGTGCTAAAATTAAATGGATTTTTATCGGCTTAAAAATCATGCGATGTAAATATTGAATAACAATTAATATACGTAGTACGTAATTTATAGGTTTTAAGGGTTACTTTTTATTAGACACTGATTCCTATAAAATATTATTTTCAAAAAATCAAATATTTATTATTGAAGAGTTACGTTTAATGTGTTTATTATCACGTTATACGTGTTATCACTAATTTTCCAAAAGCAAGGCTGTTATATTACAATAATGAATAATATTTTACCTGATTTTCAAAAATATATCTTGGACAATAAACTGGTTCCTGAAAACCAAATTCCATTTTATGCTAACTGGGTTAACAAGTTTATAAAATTTTCCAATACCCGGCAGGATAAAGCATTGGATTTAAGAGTTCAATTATTTCTTGATGCTTTAAAAAAAGACCAGACACTTCAGGATTGGCAAATCATGCAGGCTGATAATGCCATAAAACTTTACATTAATAATTTCCTGCCTACATCCGGTGGTGCTGCAATACTTTCACCAAATGCAGATACAGAGGCTGAAAACAAATTCCCGGATGATCAAAAAATAATAAAAGAAATTCGCGAAATATTACGTATTAAGCATTATGCCTACAGCACTGAAAGAACTTATATAGACTGGTTCAAGCGTTTTCATGCCTACCTGACCAAAGTAAAAAATAAAGACTGGGTAAATCAGGGAGCTGATGAAAAGGATGTCAGAGATTTTCTCAGTCACCTGGCAATCAAGCAGCAGGTATCGTCTTCAACTCAAAATCAAGCCTTCAATGCGCTATTGTTTTTGTTTCGGGAAGTTCTCAAAATTGATTTGAAGGATTTGGGTAAAACGGTACGGGCCAAAAGAGGTCCGAAGCTTCCTGCTGTATTAACCCAGGATGAAGTTCGCAGTCTGCTTAAGCAATTAAATGACAGGGAAGCTCTTGTTGTGCATCTTCTCTATGGTACTGGAATGCGGCTGATGGAATTAGTCAGATTGCGGATTAAAGATATTGATTTTGGGGCAAAGTCTATTATTGTCCGGGCGTCAAAAGGTGATAAAGATAGAATAACAGTTCTTCCAGATGCGGTTAGAAGTAAGCTAAAAAAGCATCTGGACGCAGTTGAAAAAATTCATGAGCAGGATTTAGGCAAAGGCTTTGGCGAAGTTTATATGCCAGGTGCCCTTGATAGAAAATATCCGAATGCAGCAAAAGAATGGTGCTGGCAGTATGCTTTCCCTTCTGCGACTCTTTCGGTTGACCCCCGTTCGGGAAAGGTTCGCCGACATCATATAAGCCCCAGCTACGTTCAGAAAATTGTTGCTTCTGCAGTAAGAAAGGCTGGTATTGCCAAACACGCCACCGTACATACCTTGCGCCATAGTTTTGCAACACATTTACTTATGAATGGTGTAAATATCAGAGAAGTCCAAGACTTTTTAGGACACAAAAATGTCGAAACAACAATGATCTATACTCATGTATTGCGAAATATGTCCAAAGTACCGATAAGTCCCTTGGACACACTGCTTGCCGATGAAGCGTCTAAAAAGGTATAAATTTACAATATTAAAATCAAATTATAACCTGAATCCGTGGCATAAATACTGCTTTTATGCTCATTATTATATTGAATATATTGTATAAATATGTTTTATTGAGTCGCAAATAATATCACTTTGGAGATGAAAACTAATGCGACCTGTAATCAGCGTTAAACAAGGAATGGAAAAACTGGCCAGCCACAGTGGATTACTTTATATTGGAGCACTCCTCGATTCTATGTCGCTTAGGCATAAACTGGAAAATTTGATAGGCATTCACTGCACTGATCCGGATTTTTCTCATGCCGATATTCTTTTTTCAATGCTTGGACTAATCAGCATCGGCAAACCGGACTATGATGCCATCGAAATATTCAGGTCCAAACAGGAATTTTTTATTCACGCATTAAACATCTCAGGATGTCCGTCGTCAGCTACCCTACGCCAGAGAATTAATCTAATCGGTGAAGCAGCTAATGATACCCTTAAGCAAGAATCGGCTGCCATGATCCGGGCCAAAGCACCCGCCATCTCTACGATTACAACCAGCGCAGGCGCTTTTATTCCGTTGGACATTGATGTCAGCCCTTTTGACAACTCGAAAACTCAAAAAGAGGGGGTTTCCAGAACTTACAAAGGCTATGACGGTTATGCTCCTATTTTCGCCTATTTGGGCACTGAAGGCTATTTGGTAAACCTTGAACTCAGAGAAGGCAAGCAACACTGCCAGAAAAATACTCCCGAGTTTATTGACCGGACATTGGGCTATGTACGCCGTATCACCGATCAGCCTGTTCTGATGCGTCTTGATTCCGGAAACGACAGTAAAGATAATTTCCCGGCTGATGAAAATGTTCACTTTATCATCAAACGCAATTTGCGTCGGGAGTCCATGCAAGGCTGGGTGGAATTGGCTCAAAAGTCAGATGCAATATGTACCCATAGTAACGCTAAAACTGTTTGGATAGGCAAAACAACCGTTGGTCTCAATGGTGAGAAACTACCTTTTCCCATAGTATTTGAAGTTACCCAACGTTACATCAAAAAGGGACAATTGCTGGTTTTCCCTGAAATAGAAGTAGATACATACTGGTGCAGTCTATCACAGTTAAACGCGCAAGAAGTAATTTCACTGTACCATGATCACGGAACCAGTGAGCAGTTCCATTCAGAGATAAAAAGCGACATGGACCTGGAAAGGCTGCCCAGCGGCACTTTTTCCAGCAACAGCCTGGTATTACATTTGGGCTTATTGACCTATAATATGCTGCGAATTATCGGCCAAATAAGCATTGAAGAACAGAAGCATAGCCAATTACCAAAAACCCGACGCAAAGAGATAAAACGACGTCGAATTCGCACAGTCATGCAGGATTTGATTTACATGGCTGGTCGTTTGATAAACAGTGGGCGGCAATGGTTTATTTCATTTGGGCAACTTAATCCTTTTGCCACATTAGGCAAGCATGTATTGCAGCGATTGCGGTGTTGCCCAAGCTAACGGACATGAAATTTCAAAGAGCTTTTAGACGGCGGAGAATCCGCTTAATTCATAACTGTTTACTTTTTAAGCTAAATTAATGCACAAGTTTGGTTTTTTTGGTGACATAAGAACTCAACAACCATTCCGGGCATTTGTATGGCTGTATTTTTTCAAAAACGTGTGGTAAGCAAAATGGCTGCCACGGATTCAGGTAAGTATCTATAAAAATCAAAAAAGTCAGCTTTTTACGGGTCCATTAGATTTATGTTTACTTTAAAAATAGATCAATCGAGAATATATCATGCTTAATCTTGATTCATGGCGTAAACCACCAAAATGCCAAAGACCTTGGGGCTATTATCAAATTTTATCTGA